>CAYQQT010000087.1:0-10395 GCA_964419375.1 uncultured bacterium | reverse complement strand
CCGAGGGGGGCATCGTCGCCCTCCTCGGGGCCAACGGCGCCGGCAAGTCGACCACGCTCAAGGCGATCTCGGGGCTGTTGCGCACCGAGCGGGGCGAGGTCACCAAGGGCTCCATCGAGTTCCAGGGGGAAGCGATCCACAGGAAGGATCCCGGTGAGGTCGTGCGCCGCGGCATCGTGCAGGTCATGGAGGGCCGGCACGTCTTCGAGCACCTCACGGTGGAGGAGAATCTGCAGACGGGCGCCTACACGCGCCGCGATGGCCAGGCGGTGCGCCGCGACCTCGACCTGGTGTATACGTACTTCCCGCGCCTCGTGGAGCGGCGCGGCTTCAAGGCGGGCTACATCTCCGGGGGCGAGCAGCAGATGCTCGCCATCGGGCGCGCGCTCATGGCGCGTCCCAAGCTCATGCTGCTCGACGAGCCGTCGATGGGGCTGGCCCCCATGCTGGTGCAGGAGATCTTCGAGATCGTGAGCCGGCTCAACCGAGAGGAAGGGGTGGCCGTGCTGCTCGCCGAGCAGAACGCGACCGTCGCCCTGCGCTTCGCCCAGCACGGCTCCGTGATGGAGTCGGGGCGCATCGTGCTGGACGGGGACGCGAAGACCATCAGCGACAACGAGGACATCAAGGAGTTTTACTTGGGGCTCACGGGGGTGGGGCAGCGCAAGAGCTACCGCGACGTGAAGTACTACCGGCGTCGTAAGCGGTGGCTGTCGTGAGCGCGCTCGTCGAGATCCGGGACGTCTCCAAGTCGTTCGGAGGCGTGCAGGCGGTGACCCGGGTGAGCCTCGACGTGCCGAAGGGCGACGTGCTGTCCGTCATCGGGCCCAACGGGGCGGGGAAGACGAGCCTGCTGAACATGATCAGCGGGTTCTACCATCCCGACACCGGGCGCATCCTGTTCGAGGGGCGCGACGTCACCGACCTCGCGCCCAGCCGCATCGCGGAGCTGGGCTTCGCGCGCACCTTTCAGAACATCGCGCTCTTCCGGGGCATGACGGTGCTCGACAACCTCATGCTCGGCCGCCACGTGCACATGAAGGCGGGGGTGCTGAAGTCGTTCGTGTACTGGGGGCTGGCGCAGAAGGAGGAGGTCGTCCACCGCAAGCGCGTGGAGGACATCATCGACTTCCTCAAGATCCAGGACCTCCGGAAGCGGCCCACGGGCTCGCTCGCCTACGGGCTGCGGAAGCGCGTCGAGCTCGGGCGCGCCCTCGCGCTCGACCCCAAGGTGCTCCTGCTCGACGAGCCGATGGGGGGCATGAACCAAGAGGAGAAGGAGGACATGGCGCGCTTCATCCTCGACGTGAACGAGGAATGGGGGACCACCATCGTCCTCATCGAGCACGACATGGGGGTGGTGATGGACATTTCCGACCGCGTGGCCGTGCTCGACATGGGCCACAAGATTGCCGAGGGCACCCCCGACGAGGTGCGCGCCAACCCGCTCGTGATCAAGGCGTACCTGGGCGACAGCAAGCGGGGCGCGGTAGGAGGCTCGCCGTGACTGAGCTCGCAACGCTGCCGCGCCTGCTCCAGCGCAACGCCCACACCCTGAGCGCGCGCACCGCCATCCGCGAGAAGGACCGGGGCATCTGGCAGTCGCACACGTGGAGCGAGTACCACGCGCACGTGCGCGACTTCGCGCTCGGCCTCGCCGCCCTCGGCTTCACGCGCGGCGACCGTCTCTCCGTCATCGGCGACAACCGGCCGCGCCTGTACTGGGCGCAGGTGGCCGCGCAGTGCCTCGGCGGCGTCTCCGTGCCCGTGTACCAGGACTCCATCGCCAAGGAGCTCGCGTTCGTGTGGAACCACGCCGATGTCTCGGTGATCGTGGCCGAGGACCAGGAGCAGGTGGACAAGATCCTCGGGCTGCGCGCCGAGCTTCCCGCGCTGCGCTGCGTGATCTACGACGATCCGCGCGGAATGCTCCACTACAAGCACGAGTGGCTGCAGTCCTTCACCGACGTGGAGACGCGCGGCCGGGAGTTCGGCGCTACTCACGGAGGCTACCTGGAAGCGGCCATCGATCAGGGGCGAGCCGACGACCTTGCCTTCGTCTGCTACACCTCGGGCACCACCGGCAGCCCGAAGGGCGCGATGCTGACGCACTCCAACGCGCTGGAGACGGCGCGCATGGCGATGCAGGCCGAAGAGTTCCGCGTCGACGACGACTACCTCGCCTACCTGCCCATGGCGTGGGTGGGCGACGTCTTCTACACGCTCATCATGAGCCTCTACGTCGGCTTCGTCTGCAACTGTCCGGAAAGTCCGGAGACGGTCCAGCGCGACCTGCGCGAGCTCGGCCCCACCCTCGTGCTCGCCCCCCCGCGCATCTGGGAGAACATGCTCACGGCGGTGCAGGTGAAGGCGGCCGACGCTCCGCGCCTCAAGCGCTGGGTCTTCGATACCTTCCGCCGCGTGGCCGAGCGCGCGGAGATCCTGCGCGCCGACGGCAAGCCGCTCCCGCTCTCGCTGCGCCTGGCCCTCGCCCTCGGCGAGTTCTTCGTCTACGGTCCCGTGCGCGATCAGCTCGGCCTGCGGCGCGCGCGCTGGGCGCTCACGGGGGGCGCGCCGCTGGGGCCGGACACCTTCCGCTTCTTCCGCTCCATCGGCATCAACCTCAAGCAGGTGTACGGATCCACGGAGACGACGGGCCTCGTGTCGATCCAGCCGAACCGCGAGGCCAACCCCACCACGACGGGGCGGCCGTGCGCCGGCATCGACGTGCGCATCGCCGACCGCGGCGAGGTGCTCGTGCGCAGCGGCAACGTCTTCCGCGGCTATCTCAAGAACGACGAGGCGACGCGCGACGTGATCGACGCCGAGGGCTGGTTCCACACCGGCGACGCCGGCTTCATCGACCCCCGCGGGCACCTCGTCATCATCGACCGCGCCAAGGACGTGGGCGCCCTCGCCGACGGCACCCCCTTTGCGCCGCAGTTCATCGAGAACAAGCTCAAGTACAGCCCCTACATCCGCGAGGCCGTCGCCTTCGGCCACGCCAGGCCCTTCGTGGCCGCGATGATCGCCATCGACATGAGCACCGTCGGCAACTGGGCGGAGCGCCGCGGTCTCCCGTATACCTCCTACATGGACCTGAGCCAGAAGCCCGAGGTGCGCGGGCTCATCCGGGAGGACATCCGCAAGGGCAACGAGACGCTGCCCGACGCCAGCAAGGTGCGCCGCTTTCTGCTCCTCACCAAGGACCTCGAGGCGGACGACGCCGAGATGACGCGCACGCGCAAGGTCCGGCGCGCGTACGTGGCCGAGAAGTACGTGAGCGTCATCGACGCTTTCTACTCCGGCGGCACGCAGGTCGAGCTCAGCACGGCCATCACGTACGAGGACGGCCGCCAGGCGAACATTGCCTCCCGCGTGCACATCGAGGACGTGGAGGCGCCCGCGCATGTTTGAGTTCGACTGGCACTTCTTCACGCTCCTCATGACCAACGGCGTGCTCATCGGCCTCATGTACTCGCTGATCGCCCTCGGCTTCGTCCTCGTCTACAAGGCCACGGACGCCATCAACTTCGCCCAGGGCGAGTTCGTCATGCTCGCCGGCTTCGTGGTGGCGGTGGCCCTGAACACGTACGGCGCGCCGGTGTGGCTGGCGGTGGTCATCGGCCTCGGGGCCATGATCGGCTTCGGCTTCGGCCTCGAGCGGGTGATGCTGCGCCGGCTCATCGGGCGGCCCATCATCGCGGTGGTCATGGCCACCATCGGCCTCGCCGCCATCCTGCGCGGCGTGGGCCCCCTCGCCTGGGGCGCGGAGACGAAGTCGCTCACGCTGCCCATCTCCGACGAGCCCTTCATGCTGGGGCCGCTCTTCATCCCGCCCATCCAGCTCCTGGGCGCGGTGGTGAGCCTGCTCTTCCTCGCCGCCTTCGGCTGGTTCTTCCTCAAGAGCCGCAAGGGCATCGCCATGCGGGCGGTGGCCGACAACCAGCAGGTGGCCATGGCCATGGGCATCAACGTCGAGCGCTACTTCGCCCTCGCGTGGTCGATGACCGGGGTCGTCTCCGCCCTCGGCGGCGTCATCTGGGGCAATATGCTGGGCGTGGACGTCCACCTCGCGCTCGTCGGCTTCAAGGTGTTCCCCGTCGTCATCCTGGGCGGGCTGGACTCCATCCCGGGCGCCATCGTGGGCGGCCTCATCGTGGGCATCGTGGAGAACGTGGCCGCCGGCTACGTCGACCCCTACGTGGGAGGCGGTACGAAGGACTTCGCGCCCTACGTGCTGATGATCGTGGCCCTCATGGTCCGGCCCTACGGCATCTTCGGCAAGCGCATCATCGAGAGGGTGTGAGCATGGCCAAGGGGTTTCCCTTCGCGCAGTACTTCGGCGAGATCAATATCCTCGCCGCGCTCCAGTTCGAGCCGGGCGACAAGGGGTTCGCGGACCGGCCCCCCGTCGATCCGCAGCCGAAGGATCTGCTCCTCTACCTCGGCTGCAATGTCCTGCGCACCGCGCATCTCGCCAAGACGGCCATCGCCGTCCTGCGCGCGATGGACTTCGACTTCAACGCGGTGGGCGGTCCCGCCTACTGCTGCGGCATCATCCACGAGATGGCGGGCGAGAAGCGCGCGGGCGCCGCCGTCACCGACACCAGCCTCCGCCACTTCGCGCAGTACCGGCCCACGACGATGATCATGTGGTGCCCGTCGTGCAACCAGCACTTCGACGACGTCGTCACCGCGCAGCGCGAGGTCGACGTCCCCTACGAGCACATGACGTCGTTCGTGGCCCGTCACCTCGACCGCGTGCGCTTCGTGCG
Organism: uncultured bacterium; assembly: GCA_964419375.1. Classification (GTDB taxonomy): domain Bacteria; phylum Methylomirabilota; class Methylomirabilia; order Rokubacteriales; family CSP1-6; genus JBBDXO01. The sequence goes on along the minus strand of CAYQQT010000087.1, from coordinate 5,617 downwards.
CCGGGTGGACAAGCGCGTGGCCCTGCACGCGCACACCGGGCACGCCCGCCAGGACCGCGACGCCGCCAGCGTGCGCGAGATCTTGAAATCGATCCCCGGGCTGGAGTACGTGGAGATGCCGGACGCGGAGGTGGAGGGCCGGCACTGCAGCGCGGGCGTCACGCAGCGCAACGCGGCCTGGCCGGCGCAGGTGGCGTCGATCATGGGCGCGGCGGCGGCGGCGCGGCCCGACGTGCTCGCCACCATCTACCACTCCTGCCAGCGCGAGCTGTGCCAGGAGGAGGCGCGGCAGCCCTTCGCCATCGTCAACTACATCAGCCTGCTCGGGGAGGCGATGGGGATCGAGCACCCGGACGTCTACAAGCGGTACAAGACGATGGGGGACCCGGAGGCCGTCTTCGAGGCCGTGCGCGAGTACGTGGAGGCGAACCACCTCGACCCCGCGCGCGTCCGTGCCGTGCTCAACGCCGCCTTCACGCCCGCGTGCGACGCCGGCCCGGCGAACCCGTCATGATCCATCGCGAGTCGGGGATACTGAAGACGACGTACGAGGCGGACATGGCGCTGTATCCGCTGCCCGTCGCGCGGTGGACGGTGGCCGTCATCGCCGTCTTTTTCTTCGTGGTGCTGCCGCTCAGCGTGCACGAGTATTACCTGTCCATCGTCAACCTCGTCTCCATCGCCATCATCGGCGCCCTCGGGCTCAACATCCTCGTGGGGTACACCGGGCAGATCTCCATCGGGCACGCCGCCTTCATGTCGGTGGGGGCCTACACGGCGGCGAACTTCGCGGTGCGGCTGGGCTGGCCGTGGCCCGTTAATCTATTATTGGGCGGCCTCATGGCGGCGCTGGTGGGCGCGATCGTCGGCATCCCGTCGCTGCGCATCAAGGGGCTGTACCTCGCCATCGCCACCCTCGCGGGCCAGCTCATCATCGAGTGGACGATCAACCACGTGACCTGGATCAGCGGCGGGGTGCAGGCCACCATCGAGGTGCCGCGGCCGCGCGTGGGCCCGTGGATCATCGACAGCCAGCGCGAGATGTACTACCTGCTGTTGGTCTTCGTCGTGCTCGCCATCGTGGGCACCCTGAACCTGATGCGCAGCCGCATTGGACGCGCCTTCATCGCCATCCGTGACCACGACATCGCCGCCGAGATCATCGGCATCAACATCTTCCGCTACAAGCTGCTCGCCTTCGCCATCTCGTCGTTCTACGCGGGGGCGACGGGGGTGCTGTACACCTACTACCTCGGCATCGCGAACTACGAGCAGTTCCAGATCACCGTGTCCATCGACTATCTCGCCATGATCATCATCGGCGGGCTCGGCTCCGTGCTCGGCTCCATCTTCGGCGCCGTCTTCGTGACGCTGCTGCCCATCGCCATCCGTTACGCGATGGAGGCGTTCGGCGCCCAGCTCTTCGGGGCGGCGGTCCACAACGTGATCCCCGCCCTGCGGCTCATCCTGTTCGGCGCCCTCATCATCTTCTTCCTCGTCGTGGAGCCCGAGGGATTGAACCGCTTGTGGCGCAACATCCGCACCTACTTCCGCGTCTGGCCTTTCGCGTACTGAGTGCGCGAGAAAAAGGAGAGCAACCATGCAACGATGCCTGGCGGTCCTTATCGCAGCGGCGGTCGCCTTCGGCAGCCTGCTGAGCGCGTCCCCGGTCTTGGCCAATCACGAGATCGTCATCGGGCTGCAGTGCGACCGCACCGGCGCCACGCAGACGGTCGGCGTGTACCTCTGCCCCGGCTATCACGACTACATCGCCCTCGTGAACAGCAAGGGCGGCGTGGAGGGGCACAAGATCAAGGCGATCGAGATCGATCACGAGTACAAGGTGCCGCCCGCCATCGAGGCCTACGAGCGCCACAAGAAGGAAGGCGCCGTCCTCATCGGCATCTACGGCACGCCGCAGACCTACGCGCTCACGCAGAAGCTGACGGAAGACCGCATCCCGGGCACGTCGCCGGGCTTCGGCAGCGCGGCGGCCGCCGACGGCGTTCGCTATCCGTACATCTTCCCCATCGCCGCCACCTACTGGTCGCAGGCAGCGGCCGCCGCCGACTTCGCCAAGAAGCAGCTGAGCGGGCTCAAGGGCAAGAAGATCGCCTACGTGTTCTACGACAACCCCGCGGGCCGCGAGCCGATCCAGGTGCTGGAGGACATCGCCGAGCGCGAGGGCTTCCAGCTCCGCACCTTCGCGGTGCCGCCTCCCGGCGTGGAGATGGGCGCCCAGGTGCTCGACATCGCCCAGCGCTTCCGCGCCGACTTCGTGATCACCCACCTCTTCGGGCGCTCGCCGTCGGTGTCGATCAAGGAGCTGAAGCGCGTCGGCTATCCGCTCCGCAAGGTGGTGGGGATGGTGTGGGGCGCCTCCGAGGCCGACATCGAGGCGGCGGGCGGCATGGCCGTCGCGGAGGGCTACCACGCCATGCAGTTCGCCGGCGTGGGCCCGGATTACCCGGTGCTGAACGAGATCCGCGAGATGTACAAGAAGGACGGCAAGCCGGCGCCGAAGGAGATGGCCTCCACGGTGTTCTACAACCGCGGCGTGCTCATCGCGGCCATCCACGTGGAGGCGATCCGCAACGCGCTCAAGGCCAGGCCGGACGGCAAGATCACGGGCGACGACGTGAAGAAGGGCTTCGAGAAGATCTCCAACTTCACGCTGGGCGGTCTGGTGCCGCCGCTGAAGATCACCGCCACCGATCACGAGGGCGGCGGGCTGGTGCAGATCTTCACGGTGAAGGGCGGCAAGTTCGTGAAGGCCACCGAGTGGTTCAGCGCGTACAACGACATCGTGGCCAAGCACATCAAAGAATCTGGCGCGAAGAAGTAACGGGGCGTGTTACTCCGGCGGCGGGGTGGGTGAGGGGGGCCGGATTCCTATGAAGAGACGGAATCCGGTCCCCCTCACCCACCCCGCCGCCTCGGTGAGCGGTACGGGTTACTTCTTTCGCTGGGGGCGGCATGCTGACGCTGAATAATATCGAGGTCATATATGACGGGGTGATTCTCGTCCTTAAGGGCGTGTCCCTGAACGTCGGGGAGGGCGCGATCACCACACTGCTGGGCGCCAACGGGGCGGGGAAGACTACCACGCTGAAGGCGATCTCGGGGTTGTTGCGGTCGGAGCGCGGTGACGTCACGAAGGGGTCGGTGGAGCTGGCGGGGCAACGGATCGATGGGCTGCCGCCGCACGAGGTGGTCAAGCGTGGTGTGGTACAGGTGTTCGAGGGGCGGCGGGTGTTCGAGCACCTCACCACCGAGGAGAACCTGATCGCGGGCGCTCACATCCAGGGCGACCGCGCGCGGGTGAACGAGGGTATCGCCCGCGTGTACGAGTACTTTCCGCGTCTCAAGGAGCGCCGCGGCATGCAGGCCGGCTACCTCTCCGGCGGCGAGCAGCAGATGCTCGTCATCGGACGGGCGCTCATGTCCGCGCCGCGCGTGATGCTGCTCGACGAGCCGTCGCTCGGGCTCGCCCCCATGCTGGTGGAGGAGATCTTCGCCATCGTGCAGCGACTGAACCGCGAGCAGAAGCTGACGGTCCTGCTCGTGGAGCAGAACGCGACGCTCGCGCTCGGCATCGCCGAGCACGGGTACGTGATGGAGAACGGCCGCATCGTGCTCGAGGGATCGGCGGCCGCCCTGCGGGACAATGCCGACATCAAGGAGTTTTACCTGGGCCTCACCGAGGTGGGCGCCCGCAAGTCGTACCGCGACGTCAAGCACTACAAGCGCCGTAAACGCTGGCTGAGCTAAGGAGGGCACGACTCGATGAAACGGACAACTGCGTGGGGTGGGCTGCTGTTACTGGTGGTGACCTTGGGTCTCGGCGCGTGCGCCTCGATGCGCGCGCCGGCGGAGCCGTCGCTGTACAAGCGGCTGGGCGGCCGCGAAGGCATCCGGGGCGTGGTGGACGATTTCGTCGCGGCGCTCGTCGCCGATTCGCGCGTGAACGTCCGCTTCAAGGATCTGAAGCCGGCCGACGTCGAGCGCGTGAAGACCAACCTGTCCGACCAGGTGTGCGAGGCCACGGGCGGACCGTGCTCGTACCTGGGCAAGGACATGAAGACGACGCACAAGGGGATGCGCATCACGGAAGCGGAGTGGAACGCGGGAGTGGAGGACCTGGTGAAGGCGCTCGACAAGCGCAACGTGAGCCAGAAGGACAGGAACGAGCTGCTCAGCCTCCTCACCCCCATGAAGAACGACATCGTCAACCAGTGATGCGACCCGCGGACCGGCGCGCCGGCTACTGGAATCGAGAACGCGAGACCATGTCCGCCGGCGCGCGGGACAAGTACCAGTCGCGGTGGCTCATGCGGCTGCTCGATCGCGCGTGGGCGCGGGCACCCGGCGTGCGCCGGCGGATGGAGCGCGCCGGCCTCACCCCGCGCGACTTCCGCTCCCTCGATGACCTCGCGCGGCTGCCCGTCATCAAGAAGAGCGAGATGCCCGATCTGCAGAAAGCGGACCCGCCCTTCGGCGGCTTTTGCACGGAGCCCCTGTCGAAGATCCGCAAGATCTTCGTGTCCCCGGGGCCCATCTTCGAGCCCATGGGCCCCGAGCTGAGCGCGTGGCACGGGGAAACGTGCCTGTACGCGGGCGGCTTCCGCGCCGGTGACGTCGTGCTCAACACGTTCTTCTATCACCTCGTTCCCGCCGCGCACGAGCTCGACGAGGCGCTGAACATGATCGGGTGCGCGGTGGTGCCGACGGGCGTCGGCAACACGGACACGCAGGTGACGACGGCGATGGCGCTGAAGGCGACCGGGTACGTCGGCACCCCGAGCTTCCTCATGACCATCCTCAACCGCGCCAAGGAGATGGGGGTGGGCCGGCTGCCCTTCCAGGTGGCGCAGGTGGGAGCGGAGCCCTTCCCGGAGTCGCTGCGCAAGCAGTTCCAGGACGAGCACGGCATCATGGCGCGCCAGGGCTTCGGCACCGCCGACCTCGGCCTCGTGGCCTACGAGTGCGCCGAGGGCAGCGGCATGCACCTCGTGGACGACGCCATCACGCAGGTGTGCGATCCCCAGTCCGGCGAGCCGCTGCCCAATGGCCAGATCGGCGAGCTCGTGGCCACCGTGAACAACGCGACGTACCCGATGTTCCGCTTCGGCACCGGTGATCTCACCGTGATCACCGACGAGCCCTGCCGCTGCGGGCGCACGGCCGCGCGCATGCTGGGCTGGCGCGGGCGCGCGGACGAGGTCACCAAGGTGCGCGGCATGTTCATCCATCCGCGGCAGGCGGATGAGGTCGTCGCGCGCGCCTCCGGCGTGGCGCGCTTCCAGGTGGTGGTCGGGCGCGAAGGACACAACGACACGCTCACCTTTCGCGTCGAGCTCTCCGCGGGCGCCGACTCCGGCGCCGTCCGCCAGGCGCTGGAGGCGGGCACGCGCGACGTCATGAAGCTGCGCGGCGGCGTGGAGGTGGTGGCGGCGGGGACCATCGCCGACAACGCCAAGAAGATCGTCGACGAGCGGAAGTGGGACTGAGCTCTCAATAGTCGGCTCGTGCGTTCGGCGGGCGCGGGTCGGGCTTCGGGGGTCCCGGACCACGTGGATGGTGGCCGCTTCGGACCGAGGGTGGCTGGGCTCCATCT
>CAYQQT010000086.1:0-10527 GCA_964419375.1 uncultured bacterium | reverse complement strand
ACGGGCCCCCCAAACCCCCCAACGCTCGTCGCGCCCCGGCAAAACCGTGGCGCTCCTCGATCACGCGCTCGCTCACCGTATCTCCTCGTCCCCGAACAATCCCCCTTGGGCGGCGGGGGACGCGGGGGGCGCCTTCCTGCCCAGGTGGGCATAGGCGTCACGCGTGGCGCGGCGGCCCGCGGGCGTGCGCACGATGAAGCCGATCTTGAGCAGGTAGGGCTCGACCATCTCCGACAGGGTCTCCGCCTCGTCGTTGATGGTGGCCGCCACCGCTTCGAGGCCGACGGGGCCGCCGCCGTAGACGTCCACGATGGACTCGAGGAAGCGCCGGTCGAGACGGTCGAGACCGCGCGCGTCCACGCCCTCGCGCTCGAGCGCGTCCCGCGCCACCTTCTCGCTGATGACGCCCCCACCCGCCACCTGGGCGTAGTCGCGCACGCGGCGCAGGAGGCGGTTGACGATGCGGGGGGTGCCGCGCGAGCGCCGCGCGATCTCCCGCGCGCCCGGCTCCTCCATGCGCGTGTCGAGGATGTCCGCGGACCGCACCACGATGCGCGTGAGCTCGGGCTCGGAGTAGAAGTCGAGATGGTGGAAGATGCCGAAGCGCTCGCGCAGCGGCGCCGACAGCATGCCCGGGCGGGTGGTGGCGGCGACGAGGGTGAACGGACGCAGCGCGTACTTCAGCGTGCGCGCGTGCATGCCCTTGTCGATGACGAAGTTGACCGAGAAGTCCTCCATCGCAGGATAGAGCAGCTCCTCCACCGCCCTCGGCAGGCGGTGCACTTCGTCGATGAACATGACGTCGCTCGCGCCTAAATTAGTCAGGATGCCCATCAAGTCGGCGCCCCGCTCGATGGCGGGGCCCGAGGTCGTGACCAGATTGGTGCCCATCTCATTCGCGAGAATGCCCGCGAGGGTGGTCTTGCCGAGCCCGGGAGGGCCGTAGAGCAGCACGTGATCGACGCACTCCTGCCGCCCCTTCGCCGCCTCCACCGAGATGCGCAGGCTCCTCACCGCCTGCTCCTGGCCCACGTACTCCTCGAACGAGCGGGGACGAAGCTGGCGCTCGAGCTGCGCCTCTTCGGGCGCGGCCACGCGGCTGAGCATCTTGCCCTCGTCGGGCGCGGCCGCCGCGCTCACGCTCTCACCCGCGCCGCCGCCTGCCCGCGATAGATCTCGTCGAACAGCTCTTCGGGGGAGCTCACGCCGGGCCGGCGCTTGAGGGCCTCCGCGATGATCTGCGAGGCCTCCGAGGGCCGGTGGCCGAGCTGCTTGACGAGCACCTCCCACACCAGCTCGCGCAGCGCCTCCGTCCCCGGCGCCGTGGGGGCAGGGGCGGCCGCGGCCGCTTCCGCCGCCGCCGGCTCGCGCGACAGCGCGAACTTCGCCACCTTCGCCTGCAGCTGCGCCACGATGTTCTTGGCCTTCTGGGGTCCGATGCCCGGCAGCGCGCGCAGGTACTTTTCGTCCTGGCGCGCGATGGCGGCCGCCAGCTCGCCCACGGGCGCCGCCAGCGCGCGCGCGGCCACCATGGGCCCGATGTCCTTGACCGTGATGAGCTTCTCGAAGAACTCCTTGTCGAGATCGGAGGTGAAGCCGATGAGCACCGGCCGCGGCTGGTCGCGCGTGGCGTGGTAGTAGATGACCAGCTCCAGCGCGCCGCCTTCCGAGGTGGCGGAGTCGACCTCCCGCAGCGCGATGGGGGGCAGGTACACCTCGTACCCGATGCCGCCGCACTCGAGCACCACGCGGTCCTCCAGCTTGCGCCGCACGCGGCCGGACAGCGTGGCGATCATCCCAGCCGCCCCCCCGCCCGCGACAGGCCCGTGAGGGCGAGGGCAAGCGCGTCCGCCACGTGCGACGGCCGCGGCAACTCGCGCAGCGAGAGCAGGCGCTGCACGCTGTGCTGGATCTGCTCCTTGGTGGCGGAGCCGTGGGCGGCGATGGCGCGCTTCACCACGGTGGGCGCCAGCGTGAGCAGGGTGACGTCGCACTGGCGCGTGGCCAGGCAGATCACGCCGCGCGCGTGGGCCATGAGCAGCGCCGTGCGCGGGAACTTGTACTCGGCGTAGAGGTCCTCGAGGACGACGAGGGTGGGCGCGTGCTTGGCGATGAGCGCGTGCACGCCGTCGTAGATGAGATGGATACGCGCTTCGAGGGACAGCTCGCGCCGGGTGGCGATCACTCCGCTGGTGACGACGACGAGGCCACGGGGACCGGGCTCGATGAGCCCGTAGCCCGTGTCCACGAGCCCGGGGTCGATGCCGAGGACGCGAAGCTCAGGCAGCCGAGATGGCCTCGAGGACCTCGTCGGGAATGTCGTAGTTGGCGTAGACGGACTGAACGTCGTCCAAATCCTCCAACGCCTCGATCAGCTTGATTACCGACGTGGCGTCTTTACCTTCCACCCGGACCGTCGACTGCGGCACGTACGTCACCTGGGCTTCCAGAATGGGGGCGCCCGCCTTCGCGAGCGCGTCGCGCACCGCGTCCATTTGAGCAGGGGCCGTGGTGATCTCGAAAGCTTTTTCGGCGCGCCGCATGTCGGTGGCGCCCGCCTCGAGGGCCTTGTCGAGGAGCGCGTCCTCCGAGATCTTGTCGGTGTCGACGAGGATGATCCCCTTGCGCTCGAACATCCACGCCACCGCGCCCGAGGCGCCCATGTTGCCCCCGAACTTCTCGAAGGTGTGCCGGATCTCCGGCGCGGTGCGGTTGCGGTTGTCGGTGAGGACGTCGATGAGCACGGCCACCCCCGCCACCGCGTAGCCCTCGTAGCGGATCTCCTCCCACGACTCGCCGGGCAGCTCCCCCGTCCCCTTCTGCACGGCGCGCTTGATGTTGTCCGCCGGCATGTTGGCTTCCTTCGCCGATTCCGTGGCCGCCTTCAGGCGCATGTTGGCCTTGGGATCGCCGCCGCCGTTCTTGGCGGCGACGGTGATCTCGCGGAGGATCTTGGAGAAGAGCTTGCCCCGCTGCACGTCGGCCTTGCCCTTCTTGCGCTTGATCTGCGACCACCGGGAATGACCTGACATGCCTAGCCTCTTTCGTGGGCGAGAGTCGCCTTCAGTCGTTTCACGCGCTCGAGCCGCCGCTCCCGCCGCACCTGGGCCGCCTCCCACCGCCGCCGCTCGGCGGCGGTGCCGGGATGGAAGGGCCGGCACGGGCGCGGGCGCAGGTCGGTGCCGAGGTGGACGAAGGTGAGGAAGGCGGTGCACGCGTGGCGCACCGCGCCCGTCATCGGCACCTCCGCCAGCACCTTCACCCCGATCTCCAGCGACGACGTCCCCACGTAGTTGAGCCCGGCTTTGAAGTTCACCACCTCGTGGGTGAAGATGGGCGAGTAGAAGTCCATCGCGTCCACGCACGCCGTCATCACGAAGCCCTTGCAGAAGCGCATGGACAGGATGCCGCCCGCCTCGTCCAGCTCCATGAGCATCTTGCCCGGAAACATCATGTTGCCGAAGAGCGCGTCCTCCGGCAACACGGAGCGCGCGGACTCGAAGCGCCATTGCAGCTCCTCGTCGTGCGTCTCCACGTCGCGCTCCCGCGCCGCCTTCGACGTCAAGCGCGTGAGCCGGTGCTCGCGCCGCGCGCGCGCCGCCTCGAAGATGACCTGCTCCGCTCCGTCGCGGGGCACGATCTTGCTCGCCACCGGCCGCGGGCGCGGCTCCTCGTCGACGCTGACGAAGGCGAGATGCGAGTTCAGGGTGACCGTTCGCTCCCCCGTCGTCACATCCTCGCCCCACACGCGCACGCCCACCTCGAGGGAGGTGTGGCCGACGTACTCGACCTGGGCGCGCAGGATGGCGATCTGGCCCACCCGCACGGGATGGAGGAAGTCGATATCGTCCATGGCGCCCAGCACGACGGTGCCGCGCGCCACGCGCCCCGCCGCCATCGTGCCCGCCTGGGTGATCCACTGCATCATGCGCCCGCCGTGGATCTGCCCCGGCGCGCCCGCGTGCTCCGGGAACACCCAGTTGACCACCTCGGTAACGGTATCGGCGATCGACGGCATGGGGAAGGACGACGACCTTCTTCTATCACGCCCTTCGTCCGCGCCGCAACGTCGCGCCCCGTTCGGCGGGGGCGGGTCGCGGGTGTGGCGAGCCCTGCGAGACCACGTGAATGGTGGCCGACTCGGACCGGGGGCGGCTGGGCTCCATCTACACGCCTTGTGCGGTCACGGTGAGTGGGAAACGGGTCTCGTCAGGGCTCACCACACCCACGACCCGCCCCCCGCCGAACGTCCGCGGACGCTACGGCAGCAGGTTTCCGAAAAGCACGCAGGGCGCTCAAAAAGCACGGCCGCAATATCGAGGAGCGCCACGGCTTTGCCGCGGCGCTGCCGAGCGCGGGGGGCTTGGGGGGCCCTTCGAGGCCCCCCATCCAACTAGACGAGCCAACGACGGAGATGGGCGTTTTTTCGCGCCTCGTGATCCCCGAAGGGGGGCAGCGCCCTGCCGCTAATCGCGGAAGCGGGGGTCCAGGAGGTCGCGCAGGCCGTCGCCGAGGAGGTTGACGCCGAGGACCGCGAGCAGGAGCGCAAGGCCGGGGAAGACGGCGACCCAGGGGGCGGTGGAGAGGAAGGTCTGGCCGTCGGCGAGCATGGCGCCCCACGAGATCGTGGGCGACTGCGCTCCCAGACCGAGGAAGGAGAGTCCGGCCTCAGCCACCATGTTGCTGCCGACGCCGATGGTGGCCGCCACGAGCAGGGGCGCCACCGCATTCGGCAGCAGGTGGCGGAGCATGAGGGCGGCGTTGCCGGCGCCGAGGGCGCGCGCCGCGTGCACATACTCGCGGCTCTTGAGCGACAGCACCGTCCCCCGCATCACGCGCGCGATGGTCGTCCACCCGAGGGCGATGAGCACGATGAACACCTTGTCGAGCCCGGGCGTCTCGAAGATGGCGATGAGCCCGATGGCGAGCACGAGCGACGGGAAGGCCATCACGACGTCGGTGGCGCGCATCAGCACGGCGTCGAGCCGGCCTCCATAGAAGCCGGCGAGCAGCCCGATCACGCCGCCGATGGCGACCACCACGATCTCCACGCCCACACCCACGGCGAGCGAGACGCGTCCTCCGGTGAGGACGCGCGACAGGAGATCGCGGCCGAGGGCATCGGTGCCGAAGGGGTGCGTCCGGCCGGGCGCTTCCAGCGTGGCGCCGGCGCCGCTCGCCACGTCGTGCGGATCGTGCGGCGCCAGCAGCGGCGCCAGCAGCGAGACGAGCGCGAAGAGCGCCACGAGCGCGGCGCCCGCGAGGAAGCCCCGGTGACGGCGCGGGTCAACGCTCGCCACGGCGCGTCCGGGGATCGATGGCGAGGTAGGCGAGGTCGACGATCAGGTTACCGAGGACGTAGACGAGGGCGAAGAGGAGCACGGCGCCCATCACCACGGGCACGTCGCGTTGACCCACCGCGGCCACCAGCAGACGGCCCACGCCCGGCCACGCGAACACCGTCTCCGTGAGGGGGGCGCCCACGAGGAGATCGGCGAGCCCGATGCCGATGACGGTCACCACCGGAATGAGCGCGTTGCGCAGCGCGTGCTTGAAGAGGACGACGCGCTCGGAGAGCCCCTTGGCGCGCGCCACGCCGACGTAATCCTGACGGATGACCTCGAGGAGGCTCGAGCGCGTCATGCGGGCGACCGTCCCCGTGTGCAGCGCGCCCAGGGTGAGCGCGGGCAGCACCAGGTGCGCGAGCGAGCCGTTGCCGTAGCCGGAGACGGGCAGCCAGCCCAGCGTGACCGCAAAAAGGAGCGCCAGCATCATGCCGAGCCAGAACACGGGCGTGGAGATGCCGAGGACGGCGGCGCCCATCACGATGTGGTCGAGCGGCGAGCCCGCGCGCGCGGCGGCGAGCGCGCCCATGCCGATGCCCGCCACCACGGCGATGAGCGTGGCGGCGAGGGCCAGACGCGCGGTGGCGGGCAGGCGCTCGACGATGACGTCGAGCACCGGCCGCTGCTCGCGGAACGACTGGCCGAGGTCCCCCCGTGCCAACCGCCCCAGCCACGTCACATATTGCACGGGCAGCGGCCGGTCGAGCGCGTACTCGCGGCGGAGCTGGGCGAGCACCTCCGGATCGGCGCGCTGACCCATGGCCGCGCGCGCGGGATCGCCGAGGGCGAGAGCGTTGAGCGTGAAGACGAGGAGCGTGATGCCGAAGACGACGGGGAGGAGGGCGGCGACGCGACCGAGCAGCGGTCGGGTCAGGTCAGCGAGCACGTGCTACCGGTCGAGCCACACTTTACGCAGAGGGGACATGAACTCGGGGGCCGTGGACTGCGCGGAGCGCTCGAGCCCCTTCACGTACGGCTTGATGAGCGCGCGGCTCGCGTAGTGGTAGAGCGAGATCCATGCCGCATCGTCCACGATGATCTGCTCCGCCTCCGCGTACCGCTCGTAGCGCGCCGGAGCGCTCGTCATCGTGTCCGCCTCGTCGAGCAGCCGGTCCACCGTGGGATTGCGGTAGCGTGACGTGTTGCCGGCCACGCCCGCGTTGCGGGAGTGGAAGAGCACGGTGAGGAAGTTCTCGGGATCGGGATAATCCGCGATCCATCCCTGCCTGAAGAAGGGCGCGCCCCCCGCGTCGACGACCTTGATATGCGCGGCCCAGTCCAGGCGCCGCAGCTCGAGCGCGATGCCGAGCTCCTTGAGCTGCGCCTGGAGCACCTCGGCGATACGCTGGTTGGCGTCGCTGGTGTTGAAGTGATACGCCATCGCCGGCAGGCCCTTGCCGCCGGGGAACCCCGCCTCCGCGAGCAGCGCGCGCGCCCGCTCGCGGTCAAAGGCCAGGCGCCTTACTAATGGAGAGTAGCCGGGCACGGCGGGCGGCAGGATACCGCGCGCGGGTTGCACGCAGCCTTCCAGCAAGCGGTTCACGACGATCGAGGGATCGACAGCGTGGGCGATCGCGCGCCGCACGCGCACGTCGGTGAAAGGGGCGCGCTCCACGTTGAAGCGCAGCCCGTGAGTGCCGAGGGTGGGCCAGATGGCGACCTCGCTCTTCAGCCTGGGATCCGCCTGCACCGAGCGGCAGCGACCGGTGGGGATGTCCGTGTACTCGAGCTCGCCCGCCACGTACTCGTTGAAACGGGTCACCTCGGCGGGAATGATGCGGAAGATCACGCGCTCGAGATGCGCGGGGCCGCGGAAATGGTCGCGGAAGCGCTCGACGACGACCTGGTCGTCACGCCGCCACGACACGAAGCGGAAGGCGCCCGTGCCCACCGGCCGGCTCGCGAAGGCGGCCTTGTCGGCCTCCTCGCGCGGCACCACGGAGGCGGCGTCGTAGGCGATCAGGTGCAGGAAGGGCGCGAACGGCTTGTCGAGCCGGATCTCGACGGTGAGGTCGTCCACCACGCGCACGCCCATGATCTCCGGCGCCGCGCCCTTGATGAAGTCGCGGGCGCCGGTGATCTTCTCGAACACCCACGGCCGCTTGCCCTTGGCCGCCCGCTCGAACGAGTACTTGACGTCGGCCGCCTTCATCTCGCGCCCGTTGTGGAACTTCACGCCGGGCCGCAGCGCGAACGTGTACAGGCGCTGGTCGGCCGAGACCGTCCAGCTGCGCGCGAGCGCGGGCACGGGCTTGAGGTGCTCGTCCAGCTCGGCAAGCGCGTCGAAGACCTGGCGGATCACGCCGGAGGAGGTGAGATCGGTGGCGTCCTTGGGATCCAGGGTGGGCGGATCGGCGCTGAACACCGCACGCAGGGTGCCGCCCTGCTTGGGCGGCGCCTGGCCGATGGCCGGCGTGGCGAGCGCCGCCGCCAGGAGGGCGGCGAGGAGCCAGGCCCCTCTCACGGGCTGGGCCCGGCGGTGGCCTCGAGACTCACGGTGCTGAGCCGGTGGAAGCCCGTCGGGTGCAGCCGGAGGTTCCGGACCTCCGGGCGCGCGACGCCCCAGACCAGGCGCACGTACACCGGGATCCACGGCACCTCGTCGGCGAGGATGCCCTGCGCCCGCTGGTAGAGGCGCGCGCGCTCCGTTCGGTTGGCGAGCTGGCTGGCGCGGATCAGCACGTCGTCGAGCCGGGCATCGCGATAGAAGGAGAAGTTGAGCGCCCGCGCCCCCTTGGTGGCCCCTTCACTCGTCGAGAGCGGGAAGAGGAACAGGTGGGGATCGCCCCCCGCCACCGCGCCCTCGACCAAGGACATCTCGTGCTCCCCCGACTGCAGCGCCATGCGCATCTTGAAGGCCGGCTCCAGCCGGACCTCGATGGGGATGTCGGCCGCCCCCAGCATCAGCTGCACGGCTTGCGCGAGCCTCGGCACGTTGACGCCGTCGGTATCGCTCGGCGCCAGCATCGTGGGCCGTTCGCCCTTCGGCCAGCCACCGTCGCGGAGCAGCGCCTTGACCGCATCACGCGTACCGCCGAGGACCGGACTGCCTTCGCGCCGTGCCCACACGCCCACCGGCAGGAACGACGGAAGCGGCACCGCCGCGCGGTCGAGCGCGACGCTGAGGACGGCAGGGTCCAGCGCCCCCGCCACCGCTTGGCGAAGCTTCTTGCGCTTGAAGGGCTCCTTTTCCGTCTGGAAGGCGAGGTAGCCGACGCGCGTGCCTGGCGTGGATAGCGCCCCCGCCGCGCGCCGCGGCGGCGCCGCGGGAAACCAGATGTCGAGGGCGCGGGCGTCGAACTCCGCCTCCGCGTGATCGTCGCCGGCGACATCGAGGAAGACGATACGTTCCGCCCGCGGCGGACCGCCCCAGTGCCCCGCCACCACCTCCAGCGCCATGCGGCCCTCGGAGGCGTCGACCACGCGATAGGGCCCCGTCCCCACCAGCCGCGTGGTGCCGTCGGAAGCGGTGGCGGCGCGCGCGATGGAGAGGCCCGGGTGCGCGAGGATCGTCAGCAGCGGCGCGTACGGCTGCACCAGCACGATGTGCAGGGTGCGCGCATCGGAGGCGCGCACCTCCCGCACGATGCCGGGGGTGCCGCGCAGCAGCGCCGCCCACACGGGGGACGGGGTGGCCACGGGCGGCTTGAGGTGCCGCTCGAAGCTGGCGGCGGCGTCGGCCGCGGTGAGCGGGCTGCCGTCGTGGAAGCGGACGCCGTCGCGGAGCACGAACGACCACACGAGCCCGTCGCGTGAGACCGACCAGCGCGTCGCCAGCGCGGGCTCGATGTCCGTCGAGCCCTCGCGGTAGGCGACGAGCGTGTCGAAGACCTGGCGGGCGATGAGCGGGCCCGCGCCGTCGAGGGCGGCGGCAGGATCGAGCGTGGCCGGCACGCCCGGCACACCGACCCGAAGCTCTTTCCTGAACTGGGCAGAAACGTCGCCGCTCCACGCGAAAACGACGGTCAGAAGGAGTACAGCGCGCAGCACCGTCCGGGCGAGCATCATCATCTTTATACGTGGAACCCCCCACTCACGCTAGACGTTTCGAAGCCAGACGACGATGACGTTGTGCGGTACAAAACTTGCTGAATGCGAGCGGCGCGAGGAGACGTGCCGAGTGCGCGGGAAACGGATGGCGAATTTCACCGCTGAGAACGAGGATAAGGACCTGAGAACCTTGACTTTCTTTTTTACAGCCGCCTATACTCGGCTAGGAATAGAAATGCTCGAGAACGAGCGGCGCACAAGGGGTCAAGAGAGAAGGGATGGGCTATGAAGGAGTTCGACAAGAAGAGTAGCCCGAATCGCGAAGGCTTCTCGAAGTTCCTCCCCGCCTCCATGTCGGACACGAGCACGCGCCGTCGTCTCACGGAGTACGAAATCCAGGTGCAGGACCTTCAGGCATACGTACGCTCGCTGGAAGCGGAGACGGTTCACCTGCGCAAGAAGCTCGAGGACACGCCGAAGGACTTCATGGTCCTCGAGAACAAGCTGCGCGAGGTCAACCGCCAGCTCGTGCAGGCCTTCAACCAGAACGAGAAGCTCGTGAACGCGCTCTACGAAGCGCGCGAGCAGATCACGGCGCTCAAGGAAGAGGTCGACAAGCTGTGCGCGCCGCCCTCGACCTACGGCGTCTACCTGTCGGTCAACGAGGACGGCACCGTGAACATCCTCGCCCAGGGCCGCAAGGTGAAGGTCAACCTCCATCCCGCCATCAAGGTAGACACGCTCAAGCCGGGCCAGGAGCTGGTGCTCAACGAAGGGCTCAACGTCGTGGAAGCGGCGGGCTACGAGATCCAGGGCGACGTCGTCATTCTCAAGGAGCAGCTCGACGACGAGCGCGCGGTGGTCACGCTGCGCGCGGACGAAGAGAAGGTCGGCATCATCGCCGATCCGCTCCGCCAGCTGCGCCTGAAGATCGGCGACCACCTGCTCATGGACGCGAAGTCCGGCTACCTGCTGGAGAAGCTGCCCAAGAGCGACGTGGAAGACCTGTCGCTCGAGGAAGTCCCCGACATCAGCTACAAGGACATCGGCGGGCTCGGCGACCAGCTGGAGACGATCAAGGACGCGGTGGAGCTGCCGTACCTGTACGCGGACTACTATAAGGAGCACAAGCTCACACCGCCCAAGGGCGTGCTGCTCTACGGCCCTCCCGGCTGCGGCAAGACCATGATCG
>CAYQQT010000085.1:0-10527 GCA_964419375.1 uncultured bacterium | reverse complement strand
GGTTACATGGGGGGCCTCGAAGGGCCCCCCAAGCCCCCCGCGCTCGGCAGCGCCGAGGCAAAGCCGCGGCACTCCTCGAAACGCACGCAAGCCCGCGACGGTTATCCGCGCGTCATCGAATCTCCGACCTCGCTGCGCTCGTCTATGGGATATACACGCACGTCATTCATTGATGCCGGGTCTGCTTTCGGGCATTGGGGGTGGTGGAATCGGGCGTTGTGCCCGGTCGCGAGCGTGGAGCGTTCCGTCGGTGTGGGATTTCACAGGGTTGTGCGCGCTGGGGTGTGGCACTCGGGTTGCTCTGTATTGGGCGGACTGAATACGCGAGTGAAGGGGTTTTGATGAATCGATTTTTGCTGATCGATGAGGACGTGGCGGCGACGCAGACGCTGGGGTTGGCGTGCCTGGAGCGTCAGGTGGGCGTGATCATGGCGCCGAACGTGTGCGAGGGTGTGCGGGCGCTGCTGTCGACGAGCGTGTCGCTGGTCGTCGTGGAGGCCACCGTGCTGAAGCTGACCGCCCGCGAGATGGCCACGCTCTTCGAGCGCGTCGCGCCTGGTGTGCCGGTGGCCGTCACCGTGCGCTCCGATACGCCGCTCGATGCGCGCGTGGCGCTGGAGCTGGCCGGGTTCCGGGTGCTCACCAAGCCGGTGGCGGTGGAAGACCTCATCGACAAGATCGGTGCCCTCACCGAGGGCGCCGCGCGCTGATGATGATGAAGTGGATCGCCGCCGCCATGCTGATGCTGGCGGTGGCGGTTTCGACCTTCGAGCTGTCGTGCGTGGCTTCGGAGCGGACGGCGCAAGCGCCCGCCGCCTCCGCGGGCGCGTACAGCGACCCCCCGGGGCCGGATCTTCCCAGCGCCTTCGAGCTGGAAGACCGCGAGCCCGCGTCGATGCCGGTGCTCACGCACTGACCTCGGCGCACCAGTCCTTGCGCGCCCTCCGTGCGCGTGTAAACTCTTGAGTGTCCGCCGTATGGGTGGACCTCGTCTCCGCCGCAACGTCTCTTCCGGTTCGCGGGGCGTGTCCGATAGCGGAAGAGAGTCCGGGGGGATTTTCTATGGCGTCCAAGCTCTACATCGGCGGCCTCGCATACTCCACGACGAGTGACGGGCTCCGCGAGTTCTTCACGCAAAGTGGCAACGTCCTGTCGGCGACCGTCATCACGGACCGCTTTTCGGGGCAGTCGCGTGGCTTTGGGTTCGTCGAGATGAACACGGCCGAGGATGCGCAGAACGCGATCTCCCAGCTCAATGGACGCGAGCTGGACGGTCGCCGCATCACGGTCGAGATCTCGAACCCGCAGGCGCCCCGTCCCGGCGGAGGCGGCGGCGGAGGCGGCGGCGGCCGTCCCGGTGGTGGTCGTCCCGGCGGTGGTCGTCCCGGTGGCGGCGGTGGCCGCGGCCCCGGCGGCGGCCGCGAAGGCGGCTACGCCCATCGTCCCTCGAAGCCCGTGAAGTGGTAGTACGGGCGCCGAGAAGGGGCCATCTGCTTCGTTGGCTCGGACGTTCCCTCCCTGCGACGTGGCAGGGCCACGCCTCAGTCGGGAACGCCTCGCCGCCTCGCATCTGACCCCTTCTCGCCGCCCTATGGCGACGTGAACCGGTAGACGCAGGACACGACAGAACCGGAAGGACGAAAAAAGGGCCAGCCCAAAAGGCTGGCCCTTTTTTCTGCTTCCTCGCGAGTCACGGCTTAGTGCAGGGCTAAGAGAACACCCGGTCGTAGCGGCCGTATTCATGCGCGGCATCCATGAACCACTTCACGATCTCCGGATCCGACTTCGGCGGGATCTCGCAGGACGTGGACAGGATGAAGCCGGAGTGCTTGGCGCCGCCATCGATGCAGCGCTTGACGTCGGCATACATCAGCTCCTTCGACGTCTTCTCGAATTTCGTGGCGTCCACGTTGCCGATGCCGACCACGCGGCCCTTGGAGACTTCCATGAAGCGGGTGAGCTGGTCGACGTAGAGCGTGGGGTCGGACTGCTGGTCGAGGTCGAAGGAGAAGGTCGAAAAGCCCGCCTGGATGACGTCCTCGAAGATCGGGTACGTCGTGCCGCAGATGTGGGTGGTGACGCCGACCTTCTGGGCCTTGAAGTGGTCCACCAGCTCCTTGTGATAGGGCGCGATGAACTCGCGGTAGTTGTCCGGGGACACGAGGCTGATGGACGCCGTCGGCTCCGAGAACGACAGGCCGATGCCCGTCTTCACGATGGCGTCGCCCCAGATCTTGGAGAAATCGGTGGCCACGCGCATGACGTCGTGGATGAACTGCGGGTCTTCGAAGGTGTCGAGCAGCATCGTCTCCGGGTTGCGCAGCAGCATGGCGATCGTCCACGGCCCCACCGCGACGGCGCCGATGGCGGTGGGGGGCTTGGCCTTCACGAGCGCCTCGCATTGGTCGAGGAAGCCGGGCAGCCGGCCCGTCTTGTAGGGATCCGGCATCTTGATCTTCGCGAGGAGCGACTTGTCCTCGGTGAGCACGTGCTCGTCGATGGACGGCACCACGTAATCGGAGTACTTCACATGGCAGCCGAAGGCCTCCGCTTCCTTGGCGAGGTCGTTGTAGGCGAGCACGACGTCGGGCTCGTAGCGCTCGTAGTAGTTCATCATCGCCGTGATCGCCTTCGGCACGTTCGTGCAGTACTCCTCGATGGAGAGGCCGTCGAGGGTGCCGGCGAAGGAGGCGACGATCGGGTACACGGGCACGCGATCGGCGAAGGAGCGCTTGTAGGCGGCCACCACGCGGTCGCGCGGCGTGTAGGAGGCCGTGCCCTTTTCCGCCGCCCACAGGCGGTTGGCTTCCATGTACCTGGGCGGCATCTTGGCCTCGTACTCCATGAACTGGGTGATGGGGTAGCGGATGCCCCCCGCGTGCGTGCCCCGCAGCCCCTCGATGATCTCTTCCATCTGATGCCAGGGGATGGTGAACGCCATCTCGTGGTCCTGGGTCTGGCCGAAGATGCGGTCGCCCGAGCAGGGGAGGATGACCTGCGGCTGGTCGGTGCGCAGCGTGGTGACGATGATATCGGCGCACACGACGCGCCCGCCGAAGGCGGAGGCGAGCTTGCCGCCCTTCTTCCAAAGGGCCGCCTGCGTGAGGCGCATGACCTGGGCCGGGTTGGCGTACACGCACACCAGGTGCGGCTCGAAGGTCGCGCGGTCGAGGGGCGCCACCAGCAGGGCGTGGTACTCGCCCGGCGTGAGCTCGTCCACCGCCGCCTGGGAGCGCTGCCCGGCTTCCTTCGTCTCCGTGTACATCCCTTCGCAGAGCGTGCCGGAGTTGTGCAGGTGGGTCGGCTTCTCGAAGCCGAGGGCGGTGATGCCGAGCGAGCAGATGCTGTCCTCGCGGGTGAGGGCGATCATCCAGCCGTAGCGGCGGGCCATGTCGATCACCTGGCAGTTCATCGACAGCTTCTTGAAGTCGCGCGCGGGCCGCTTGGCCTTGTCGGGGATCGGCTCTCCCGCCTTGAGCATCCGGATGGCGACCGGGAATGTCTGCGGCCTGATGTAGGTTTGCAACTCCCGGTCTGCCGTCTTGCCGTCGATCATGCCCCCTCCTGGATGCAACGATTTTCCCTTGGTGCCGCCCGACGTCGCGCGCACGCCACCGACGGGCAGAGCGTACTACGCTCTTGCGAAGCGCGGCAAACGTACTGCACGGCATGGGTTTTCGGCGCGAAGGGGCGGACGGAAGACGAACGGCGGCGCCCTGCCGGCGTCTCGGTACGACAATTGCGTAAACGCCAAGACGTGAGACGCGCGTTGATCTTCGTGATGGGCGTGTTCGCGGGCCAGTGGCTGGTCTTCGGCAGCGCCTCCTCGCCCGCCGAGCTGCACGTCAAGGCCCAGGTCGCCTACGAGCACCGGGACTACGTGGAAGCGATGCGGCTGTGGAGCCAGGCGGTGTCGCTGCAGCCGGACAACGCGGCCTTCCACTATCGCCGCGCCACCGCCCTTGCCCGCCTCGGCCTGCGGCTGTCGGCCGCGGACGCCTACCAGATGAGCCTGCTCCTCGATCCCCCGCGCGACCTCGCGCGCCAGGCCATGGAGGGGCTCGCCAGCCTCAGTCCCGCGGCAGCCTCCGCCGGCGCGCGACCGCAGGATGTGACCGTGTCGCTGGAGTCCGGCCTGGGAGTGTGGATCACGATGGTGACCGTCAACGGCAGCCACCGGGGCCGCTTCCTGGTGGATACCGGCTCCAGCGTCATCGTACTGGCGCCCGCCTTCGCGCGCGCGGTGGGCGTCCGGTCCTCCGGGGGCCGGGCGGCCGTGGAGCTGCAGACCCTCAGTGGCCGCACGAGCGGGCCCTCGGCCACCTTGGCCTCTCTGCGCGTGGGCGACGCCGAGCTGCGCGACGCGCCGGTGGTTCTGCACGACCTGGGACCGGGGCTCGACGGCATCCTCGGCAACACGTTCCTCAGCCAGTACCGCGTGACGGTCGACGGCGACCGGCGCGAGCTCCGCCTGACCTCCGTCGCCCGCGATTAGTCCCCAGCCCCGTTCGCCGCCGGGAGTAGAATACCCGCCACTCTGACTCGGCCCCCGTGCACATGGGGCCGTGCAGCAAGGTGGGAGGCTTCATGGCAAACGCTCCAACAGCGAGTCACAGTCTGACCGTCCGTCTCCAGATCCAGAACCAGCCCGGCATGCTCGGCAAGGTCACCTCCGCCATCGGCAAGGGCGGCGGCGACATTGGCGCCATCGACCTCGTGGAAGTCGGCAAGGGCACCATCACCCGCGACCTCAGCTTCAACGCCAGCGACGAGCGGCACGGCCAGCAGATCGTCGAGCGCCTCCGCGCCATCGAAGGCATCACGGTGGTGCACGTCTCCGACCGCACGTTCCTGATGCACCTGGGCGGCAAGATCGAGGTGGTGGGCAAGGTCGCCGTGAAGACGCGCGACGACCTCTCCATGGCGTACACGCCCGGCGTCGCGCGCGTGTGTATGGCCATCCATCACGATCCCGAGAAGGCGTACACGCTCACCATCAAGCAGAACACGGTGGCGGTCGTCACCGACGGCACCGCCGTGCTCGGCCTCGGCGACATCGGGCCCAACGGCGCCCAGCCGGTGATGGAGGGCAAGGCGCTCATCTTCAAGGCGTTCGCGGGCGTGGACGCCTTCCCCCTCTGCCTGGCCACCAAGGATGTGGACGAGATCGTGATGATCGTGAAGGCGATCTCCCCCGTCTTCGGCGGTATCAACCTGGAAGACATCTCGGCGCCCCGCTGCTTCGAGATCGAGGAGCGGCTGCAGCGCGACCTCGACATTCCGGTCTTCCACGACGACCAGCACGGCACCGCGGTGGTGGTGCTGGCGGCGGTGCTGAACGCGCTCAAGGTCGTCAAGAAGAAGCTACCCGACGCGCGCATCGTCTTCACGGGGGCGGGCGCCGCCGGCATCGCCACCGCCAAGCTCCTCATGAAGGAGGGCGCCAAGCACATCATCGGCTGCGACCGGGCGGGCGCCATCTACAAGGGCCGCACCGAGAACATGAACTCGATGAAGCAGTGGTTCGCCGAGCACACCAACCCGCGCCGGATCCGTGGCACCGCAGGGGAGGCGCTGGTGGGCGCCGACATCTTCATCGGGCTCTCCGGGCCTGGCGTGGTCTCGCTCAAGGACATCAAGGCCATGAACCGCGACCCCATCGTGTTCGCGATGGCGAACCCGGTGCCCGAGATCCAGCCCGAGGAAGCGGGCGCCTTCGTGCGCGTGATGGCCACCGGCCGCTCCGACTACCCGAACCAGATCAACAACTCGTGCTGCTTCCCCGGCTTCTTCCGCGGCCTGCTCGACGTGCGGGCGCGCCGCGTCAACGACGACATGAAGCTCGCCGCCGCCCACGCGCTCGCCGGCATCGTGGCCAAGAGCGAGCTGAGCGAGGAATACATCACGCCGTCCATGTTCGACCCGCGTGTGGTACCGGCGGTGGCGGCGGCGGTGGCGGAGGCGGCCATTCGCACCGGGGTGGCGCGCAAGAAGCGGAGTAGCGCCGGCAGCCGGTGATGGTGAAGGTGCAGAATCATGCGGTTGGCGCGAGACTCGTGTGGCAGGCTGAGTGCTGTTGAACCACCCGACGCGGTAGCGCGACGGGGCGTTTCTCGCCTCGCTTGCGACGTGGTTCACCCTAACCCTCCGGCGGAGTCCGGAGGCGGGAACGGACGGGGGAGGACGGGATGGCGCAACCGAAGGAAATTGACCAGAAAGTCCGGGACGCGTACTGGCGCGAGACGTCCCGGCTCACATGGTGGATCGTTTTCTGGTGGGCCGTGTCGTGGGTGGGCCCGCTCCTCTTGCACTACCAGCTCAATCGCATCGTCATCTTCGGCTTCCCGATGTCCTACTGGTTCGCCGCGCAGGGCTCGCTCGCGTTCTTCATCGTCCTCATCGTGTACTACACGGTACGAATGAACGCCATCGACCGCAAGTACGGCGTCGAGGAAGTGGGGGACCACGTATGAGCTGGGGACGGATCTTCACGATTTACACGGGCGGCTTCGTGCTCTTCACCATCCTGCTCGCCATCGCCGAGCAGATGGGCATGCCCAACCGGGCCATCGCGTGGTCGTTCCTCGTCGTCACCATCGGCGTCTACGCCCTCATCGGCATCCTGAGCCGTACGGCCAGACCGGACGAGTACTACGTCGCCGGCCGCGGCGTCCCCGCCTTCTTCAACGGCATGGCCACCGGCGCAGACTGGATGAGCGCCGCCTCCTTCATCTCCATGGGCGGTGCGCTCTACGCCACGGGCTACGACGGCCTCGCCTACGTGTCGGGGTGGACCGGCGGCTACGTCCTCCTCGCCGTCTTCCTCGCCCCGTATCTGCGCAAGTTCGGCGCCTACACGATTCCGGACTTCCTCGGGGAGCGCTACGGCGGCAACGCCGCCCGCGTCGTCGGCCTCATCATGGCCATCGGCGCCTCCTTCACCTATCTGATCGCCCAGGTCACGGGCGTCGGCATCATCATGGGCCGCTTCCTCTTTCTCGACTTCAACGTCGGCGTCTTCGTGGGCCTCGCCGGTATCCTCGTGTGCTCGATGCTGGGCGGCATGCGCGCGGTGACCTGGACGCAGGTGGCGCAGTACATCATCCTGATCCTGGCCTACCTCACGCCCATCGTGTTCATGTCCTGGAAGCACTTCAGCATCCCCATCCCGGAGCTGATGTACGGTCAGGCGATGAACGAGATCACCCGCATCGAGCGCGAGATCGGCGTCCAGAAGCTCTGGGTCGATCTCAAGCCGGGCGACATGCTCAACTGGTTCGGCCTCTGCTTCTGCATGATGGTCGGCACCGCCGGCCTGCCCCACATCCTGGCGCGCTACTACACGACGCCCTCGGTGAAGCAGGCCCGGTCGTCGGTGGGCTGGTCACTGTTCTTCATCTTTCTCCTCTACTTCTCGGCGCCGGCCTACGCCGCCTTCGCGAAGTGGACAGTGCTCACGGACGTGATCGGCAAGAAGGTCACCGAGCTGCCCCAGTGGATCTACCGGTGGGGCGACAACATTCTGGGCAAGGCGACGAACAGCCTGGGGCTCTTCGACATCGTCGACAAGAACAACGACGGCATCCTGCAGCTCGGCGACTTCGTCATCAAGTCCACGGACTTCGTCGTGCTCGCCACCCCGGAGATCGCGGGCCTACCCTTCGTGGTCACCGGCCTCGTCATGGCGGGCGGCCTCGCGGCGGCGCTCTCCACCGCCGACGGCCTGCTCCTCACCATCTCCAACGCGCTCTCCCACGACCTGTACTACAAGATCCTCAACCCCAACGCGTCCATCGTGAAGCGGCTGACTGCCGCGCGCATCCTGCTCGTGGTGGCGGCGTTGGCGGGCGCCTACGTCGCGACCTTCCGCATCAACATCATCGTGGCCGTGGTGGCGTACGCGTTCGCGCTCGCCGGCTCCGGCTTCTTCCCCGCCCTGGTGCTCGGCATCTTCTGGAAGCGCGCCAACAAGCAGGGGGCCATCGCCGGCATGATCGCCGGCTTCCTCACCGCGCTCGCCCTGCTCGTGCTCGGACGCAACTGGGGGATCTACATCCTCGGCGTCAGGGAAATCTCGGCGGGCCTCTTCGGAGTGCCGGTCGGGTTCATCGTCATCTGGCTGGTGTCGCTCATGTACCCGCCGCCCCCGCAGGCAGTGCAGGAGATGGTGGAGAGCGTGCGCTATCCCAAGGGCACGACCATCCAGCTCGCCGGCGTCGACTAGCCGGCGCTTCGTGCGCGCCGCCGGGGGGCTCGGTCCCCGGCGGCGCGCCCGCCGTATACTGCACGGCGTGAATGCTGTCCTGAACCTCACCAACATCCTGCTCGCCACGGCGATGTGGTTCATCCTGGGCCGCCTCGTTCTCCGCGTCTTCATCCGCAATCAGGCCAACCCCATCTGGCAGATGTTCCTCGTCGTCACGGAGCCGCCGTACCGCGTGAGCCGGGCGCTCACCGCACGGCGCGTGCCCGAGCGCTGGCTCTGGCTCGTCTCGCTCGCGTGGCTCTTCGCCGCCCGCCTGCTCGTGTCGCGCTTCTACGTACCCGTCCCCCCGTGAGCGCGATGTCGCGCGCGACACTGTCCCCGCCGCCCGGCTACGAGCGCGCGGGTGGACTGGGGCGCGCGCTGCTGGGTCTGCTCGGCCTCAACGCGGCGCTGGCGTGGGTGGAGATCGTCGGGATCTACACGTTTCTCGAGCGGGTATGGCGAGGCCTCGCCGGGCGCTTCACGGGGCCGGACACGCTGCAGGCCCATTGGGGCGAGCTAGAGACGGCGCGGCGGATACACGGGCTGGCCTGGCTCGTCACGGCCATCGTGTTCCTGGTCTGGATCCACCGGACCTACCGTAACCTGCCCGTGCTCGGCGCGACCGATCTCGCCTTCACGCCCCGTGCGGCGGTCAGCGCCTTCCTCGTCCCCGTGCTCAACGTGATAGTCCCCTTTCGGGTCGTGCGCGAGCTGTGGAACGGGAGCGACCCCACGCAGGGGCAGCCACCAAGCGTCGCGCCCGGCGCCCCGCCGACGTCGCCGTGGGTCATCTGGTGGTGGGGGGTCTTCCTGGTCTCCGTGCTGCTCGATCCCGTGGTGTTCCGGATCGCCGGGAATCTACAGGCCCGGCTCACGGTCGGTGGCACCGTCCTCCTCGTCCTGGCCCAGCTCCTGGAGATGGCCGCCGCCGTCCTGGCCATGGTGGTCGTCTGGTCCGTCAACCAGGGGCAACAGGAGATCGTCGAGCGCCAGGAGAGTGGGTGACGGGCGCCGGCCGTCTCTGCAAGAGGACCGTCACCGTCACGCGGTGACCAGAAGTGTCATGCTGTTGGGCCAATATGTCGGACGCCGGGCATTCTGCCCGAGCCTGACGGCCGCCCGGCGTACCGCCCTGTATGTTTTCAATGAATTACCGCCAGCCCCCCCACGTCTGATGTTCGGCACACGGGTTGCACTTTCGGCGACCCACTGACAGGGGAGGGGACAGATGGACGCGATCAGGAAGCGGTTGGAGCAGGATCTACGAGTGGCGGTGGGACGGCTGCGCCAGCACGGCGGCACGTCTGCGCTCGAGGATTTGCTGGGGCCTTCCGGTGAGAGGCTGGCGTACGCCGACGAGGTGGACGAGATCCAGGCCAACGAGCTTCGCGAGATCGGCTTGGCCACCCGCGAGCTGCTCGTCGAGCGCGTGAACAAGCTCACGGCCGCTCTCGACCGGTTGAACGCCGGCGAGTACGGTACGTGCACCGAGTGCGGCGAGGAGATCGCTCCCGCGCGCCTGCGCGTCATCCCCGAAGTCCAGACCTGCGTCCGCTGCCAGGACAAGCTGGAGCGCTACGGTCGCCAGCTGCAGGCGGTGGATGCCGACGGCGGCGACGAAGACTAAGTAACGCGGGGGGCTTGGGGGGCCCGTCGCGGGCCCCCATCTAAGTCAATCGCGGTTAAATCAATCGCGGTTCGAACGTTTCCGTCCTGTTTCTTTGCTTCCCTCTGTAATCTGGGCGGGTGAACACGCCGGTTCTGAACTTGTGGCGGCCGTGGTTTCACTGGGGCTGCCGGATGGTCTTCGGGCTGCGGCTGCGCGGCGTGGAGCACATCCCGCGTGAGGGCGCGGTGATCATCGTGCCCAACCATCAGACGTACGCCGATCCGGCGCTCGTCACCATTCCCGTGCGGCGCCCCGTCTACTACATGGCGTGGAGCCGCCTCTTCGACATCCCGGTGTTCGGCGCCTTCATCCGCATCCTCCGCGCGTTCCCGGTGCAGATCGAGTCGAGCGACCCGAAGGCGACCCGCGACGCCGTCCGCCTCCTGCAGGACGGCCACGCCGTCATGATTTTCCCCGAAGGCGAGCGCAGCGCCGACGGCACGGTGGGCCGCTTCAAACCCGGCGCCTTCCGTCTCGCCACCACCCTGAACATCCCCATCCTGCCCGTCACGATCGCCGGCGCCCACGAATCCTGGCCCAAAGGCCGAATCCTCCCTCGCCCAGCCAACATCACGATCACGTACCACCCGCTTCTGAAGCCCGACAAGGA
>CAYQQT010000084.1:0-10698 GCA_964419375.1 uncultured bacterium | reverse complement strand
CGGTAGTCCAGTGAGCGCCTACGACAAGCTCGTCTTCGAGCTCTCCTCGCCGGGGCGGATGGGCTACTCGCTGCCGGAGTCCGACGTGCCGGACAAGGCCGTGCGCGACCTCGTGCCCGCGAAGTACCTGCGTGCGGAACCCCCCGCGCTGCCCGAAGTCTCCGAGTTCGACGTGGTGCGCCACTACTCGCGCCTGTCGCGCCTCAACTACGGTGTGGACACGCATTTCTACCCGCTCGGCTCGTGCACGATGAAGTACAACCCGAAGATCAACGAGGACATGGCGCGCCTGGCCGGCTTCGCGCGTCTGCACCCGCTGGCGGCGCCCGCGTCCGCGCAGGGAGCGCTCGAGCTCATGCACGAGCTGGCGGGGATGCTCGCGGAGATCTCCGGCATGGACGCGGTGTCGCTGCAGCCGGCGGCGGGCGCCCAGGGCGAGCTGGCGGGCGTGCTCATGATCCGCGCCTACCACCTCGCCAACGGCGAGAAGCGCACGAAGGTGCTCATCCCCGACTCTGCGCACGGCACCAACCCCGCGTCGACCGCCATCGCGGGCTACGACGTGGTGGAGGTGAAGTCGCTGCCGAACGGCGAGGTCGACGTCGCCGAGCTCGACAAGCACCTCGGCACCGACGTGGCGGCGTTCATGATCACGGTGCCCAACACGCTCGGCATGTTCGAGCCGCGCATCGTCGAGATCACCGAGATGTGTCACGCCAAGGGCGTGCAGGTCTACATGGACGGCGCCAACTTCAACGCCATCCTCGGCATCACCCGCCCCGGCGACCTCGGCTTCGACGTCTGTCACTTCAACCTGCACAAGACCTTCACCACGCCGCACGGCGGCGGCGGGCCGGGCTCGGGGCCGGTGGGCGTGAAGGCGCACCTGGAGCCCTTCCTGCCCGCTCCCGTCGTGATCAAGACGGCCGCGAAGGACGGCGACGCCTACGGCCTCGACTGGAAGCGGCCGAAATCCATCGGCAAGCTGCAGGCGTTCTGGGGGAACTTCGGCATGCTGGTGCGCGCGTACGCGTACATCCGCACCATGGGCGGCGACGGCCTGCGCTCGGTGTCGGAGAACGCGGTGCTCAACGCCAACTACATCATGAAGCGGTTGGAGCAGCACTACGACGTGGCCGTCCCCGGCCCCTGCATGCACGAGTGCGTGCTGTCGGCGCGCCGCCAGAAGAAGCAGGGCGTCACCGCCACCGATATCGCCAAGCGGCTGCTCGACCTCGGCTTCTACGCGCCGACGACGTACTTCCCGCTCATCGTGGAAGAGGCGCTGATGATCGAGCCCACGGAGACGGAGTCCAAGGACACGCTCGACCTCTTCTGCGACGCCATGATCCAGATCGCCCGGGAGAGCGAGAGCTCGCCCGACGTCATGCACGAGGCGCCCGTGACCACGCCCGTGCGCAGGCTCGATCAGACGCGCGCCGCCCGCGAGCCTGACCTGAAATGGACCCCACGCGCGCCGCGGGGGTAGAGGCGACACCCCGTCCTGCCGCCTCCTCGTGGCGACTGCTCGTCACCGAGCCCGTCGAGGGCGCCGCCAACATGGCCATCGACGAGGCGCTGTGGCGCGGGCGGCAGGCCGGCACGTCGCCGCCGACGATCCGCTTCTTCGCGTGGGAGCCGCCCTGCCTTTCCCTGGGCTATGGCCAGCCGCTCGACGGCAGCGTGGACACCGACGCCTGTCGCCGGCTCGGCGTCGGTATCGTGCGCCGGCCCACGGGCGGGGGCGCCATCTACCACGACGGTCCTGAGCGCGAGCTGACCTACAGCGTGGCCGCCACCGCCGGCGACCTCGGCATCGGCCCCGACCTGCTGGAGACCTATCACTGGATCGGCCGCGCGCTGCTGCGCGGGCTGAACGAGCTGGGGGCGGGCGCCGAGATGGTGGCCGTGGACGGCGGCGGCGGGCCGGCGCCGGCGTTCTGCTTTGCGCGCACGGGCGCCTTCGAGATCGAGGTGGGCGGGCGCAAGCTGGTGGGCAGCGCGCAGCGGCGGCGGGGGACCTCGTTCCTGCAGCATGGCGCGGTGCTGCTCGGCGCGGACGAAGCGCGGCTGCGAACGGTGTTTCCCACCACGCGCGACCCATTGTCCACGCTGACGACGCTGGAGGCGGCCACCGGACGGCGTCCCTCCTTCGACGAGGTCACGCTCGCGCTCGCCGCCGGCTTCGAGCGCGAGCACGCCCTCACGCTCGCGCCCGGCGGCCTGTCGGACGAGGAGACGGCCCAGGTGGAGGCGCTCGTCGCCGACAAGTACGGCACGGACGCCTGGCTGCTCGCGGATCCGCGCGCGGCCCTCGGCGCGTGAGCCGCGAGTACCCCTCGCACCCGCGCGTGGGCGTGGGCGCCGTCATCCTGGATGGCCCGCGCGTGCTGCTCGTCAAGCGTGGCGGCCAGCCCTCCGCGGGCAAGTGGAGCCTGCCCGGCGGCCTCGTCGACCTCGGCGAGACCACGGTGGAGGCGATCGCGCGCGAGGTGGCCGAGGAGTGCGGGCTGCAGATCAGCATCGCCGGCCTCGCCGGCATCGTGGACCGCGTGGTGCGCGATGGCGACGGCCGCGTCCGTTACCATTACGTGCTCGTCGATTACCTGGCCTATCCGCGCGCGGGGACGGCGGTGGCCGGCAGCGACGCCGCCGACGTGCAATGGGTCGACGTGGACGCGGTGGAGCGTCTGGACATCACCGACGGGCTCGTGGACATGATCCGGCGCGCGCAGGCGCTGGCGGGAGGACAAGCCTCATGAAGGTCGTCGTCGTGGGCAAGCCGCTCGCGGAGGTGGCAGCGGACGCGCTCGTGGTGGGGCTGTACGCCGACGAGAAGCGGCGCGACGTGGTGACGCGGCTGGACGCGGGCGCCCAGGGCCTCATCGGCGAGGTGCTCGACGCGGAGAAGTTCCAGGCCAAGAGTGGCCAGGTCACCCACGTGCACACGTCGGGACGGCTCAAGGCCAAGCGCGTCATCGTGGTGGGGCTCGGCAAGCGCGCCGACCTCACCGCGGAGCTCATCCGCCGCGCCTCCGCGGCCGGCGTGCGGCGCGCGCGCGATCTCGGCGCCCGCACGGTGGCCACGGAGATCCTCGGCGATCGCCTGCCCGCCCGCCAGCGCGCGCACGCGGTGACGGAAGGCGCCATTCTCGGCGCGTACGTCTTCGACCGCTACAAGCGCGAGAAGGCCGACAAGCGCGTGGAGCAGCTCACGGTGGTGGAGCCGGACGGCCGCCGCGAGCGCGACGTGGCCGAGGGCGCGCGCACGGGCGAGATCTTCGCGCAGGCGACGTGGCTGGCGCGCGACCTCGTGAATACGCCCGCCAACGACATGCACCCAACGTACCTCGCGAAGCTGGCGGCGGACATCGCCAGGGAGGCCAAGCTCGAGCTGAAGGTGTACGACCGTAACCAGTGCAAGAAGATGGGCATGGGGGCGTTCCTGGGCGTCGCCGCCGGCAGCGAGCAGCCGCCGAAGTTCATCCACCTCACGTACAAGCCGGCGCGGCGCGCGCCCAAGCGCGTGGCCGTCATCGGCAAGGGCATCACGTTCGACTCGGGCGGCCTCGACCTCAAGAGCGCGGAGGGCATGCTGCACATGAAGGACGACATGTCCGGCGCCGCCGCCGTGCTCGGCATCATGCGCGCGCTGCCGGCGCTCGCGCCCACCGTGGAGGTGCACGGGCTCATCGCGGCCACGGAGAACATGCCCTCCGGCGGCGCCACGCGTCCCGGTGACGTCCTGCGCGCGATGAACGGCATCACCATCGAGGTGGGCAACACGGACGCGGAGGGCCGCCTCACGCTCGCCGACGCCATCTGCTACGCCTTCGACCGCGCGCACGCCGATGAAGTGATCGACATGGCCACGCTCACCGGCGCCTGCGTGGTGGCGCTGGGGCCGCTGTGCTCGGGGTTGTTCTCCAACGACCAGGCGCTTGCCGACCGTTTGCTGGCGGCCGCGGAGGCGGCGGGCGAGCGCGTGTGGCAGATGCCGCTCATCGACGAGTACCGCGACAACCTCAAGAGCGACGTGGCCGATTTCAACAACGTCGGGCCGCGCGGCGGGGGCGCCATCACCGCCGGCCTGTTCCTCAAGGAATTTGCGGGTGATCGGCCGTGGGCGCATCTGGACATCGCGGGGCCGGCGTTCGTCGACAAGGACATGCCGCTCGGGCCGAAAGGCGCCACCGGCGCCGCGGTGCGGACGCTTCTGGCCTACCTCACCGAGAATCTTCCGGCCTCATCGTGACGATCGTCCGCGCACGCGGCGGCGGCGACGGGATGGTCTTCGGGGTCCCCGGACCACGTGGATGGTGGCCGGGTCTGCCGAGGGTGGCTGGGCTCCATCTATGCGCCTTGTTCGCTTTAGGTGAGTGGGAAACGGGTCCTGGGACCCCGAAGGCCACCCCGTCGCCGCCGCCGGGCGTGTGTGGGCGACGTTTCGCATTGGGGCTGTAGGGTGTCGCGGGGGGTGGATCTGCATTCGCATACGACGGCGTCGGATGGGACGCTTTCGGCTTCGGAGTTGGTGCGGGAGGCGGCGCGGCGAGGGGTGCGGGTGCTGGCGATTACGGACCACGATTCGACGGATGGGTTGGCGGAGGCGATGGAGGAGGCGGCGTTGCATCGGCCGCTGACGATTGTGCCGGGGTTGGAGATCAACTGTGATGTTGAGGGTGGTGAGGTGCACGTGCTCGGGTATTACGTGGATTATGAGGCGGAGTGGTTTCGGGAGTTTTTGCGGGAGCAGCGGGCCGAGCGTGTGGCGCGGGTGCATCGGCTGGCGGCGCGGCTGGGGGAGCTGGGAATGCCGATCGATCCTGCCGAAGTGTTCGCCATCGTGAAGGAGGGCTCGCCGGGGCGCCCGCACGTGGCGCAGGTGATGATCAAGCACGGGTACGTGAAGTCGGTGCCGGAGGCGTTCGACAAGTACCTGCACGCCGGCGGGCCTGCCAGCGTGCCGCGCCGGCGGCTCACGCCGGTGCAGGCGGTCGAGATCATCCGTCGCGCACACGGCGTGCCCGTCTTCGCGCATCCGGGGCTGGCGGGCAAGGACGCAATGATCCCCGAGCTGGTGGCGGCCGGCCTCATGGGCATCGAGTGCTACTACTCCGAGCACTCGGCCGCCCAGACCGCGGTCTACGTGGACATCTGCCGCGAGCGCGGCCTGCTGGCCACGGGCGGCTCCGACTATCACGGCCCGCGCACCGGCCGCGTCAATCCGCTCGGCTCTCCCGCGGTGCCGATGGCGGTGTACGACGCGCTGAGAGCGAAAGCGGAGCAAGCGCGCGCGTCGTGAACATCCAGATCTTCGGCTTCAACGACGACCAGGAGACGCGCAAGGCGCAGCGCTTCTTCGCGGAGCGGCGCGTTCCCATCCACTTCGTCGACCTCCAGGAGCGTCCCGCCTCCAGGGGAGAGCTGCGGCGCTTCGCGGAGAAGTTCGGCGCCGCCGCCGTGATCGATCGCACCAGCCCGCGCTTCAAGGCGCTGGGGCTGCACGTGGCGGGCGACTCGCCGCAGCGGCTGCTGGACCGTGCGCTCACGGAGCCGCGCCTGCTGAAGACGCCGCTCGTGCGCAACGGGGGCAAGGTCACCGTCGGCCACGCGGCGCAGACGTGGCAGGCGTGGGTGGAGGAGGCCGGGAAATGAGCGTGCGGCCGTTCACGATCGCGGTGGCCGACGACGTGCTCGCCGACCTGCGGCAGCGTCTGTCGCGCGTGCGGTGGCCCGACGAGGCGCCGGGGGCGGCGTGGGCGTACGGCACCAGCCTCGAGTACATGAAAGATCTAACGATGTACTGGCGCGACACGTACGACTGGCGGGCGGAGGAAGCGCGCCTGAACGAGCGCAACCACTTCACGGCGGCCGTGGCCGGCATCGACGTGCACTTCATCCACGAGCAGGGCGTGGGGCCGCGGCCGTTTCCGCTCCTGCTCTCCCACGGCTGGCCGGGATCGATCGTCGAGTTCCAGGAGCTCATTCCGCGCCTCACCGATCCCGCCCGCTTCGGCGGCCGCGCCGAGGACGCGTTCACGGTGGTCGCGCCGTCGCTGCCGGGCTACACGTTCTCGTTCCGCCCGCACCAGCCGCGCCTGGGTGTGGCCGAGATCGCCGACGTCTTCGCCACGCTCATGACCGACGTGCTGGGCTATCGCCGCTTCGCGGCGCAGGGTGGCGACTGGGGCGCCTTCGTGACGTCGGTGCTCGGCCTGAAATATCCCGACCGGCTCGCCGGCATCCACGTCAATCTCCTCGCCGTCAAGCGCGACGTCACCGCGCCCACGAATCCCGACGCCGAGGAGCGGCGCTATCTCGAGCAACTGCGCCACTGGCAGCGGGAGGAGACGGGCTACCAGTGGATCCAGGGCACGCGGCCGCAGACGCTCGCCTTCGGCCTCACGGACTCGCCCGTCGGCCTCGCCGCGTGGATCGTGGAGAAGTTCCGCGCGTGGTCAGACTGTGACGGCGACGTCGAGCGCTGCTTCAGCAAGGACGTGCTGCTCACCAACGTGATGCTGTACTGGGTGACGGGCGCCATCAACTCCTCGTTCTGGCCGTACTACGCGCGCATGCACCAGCCGTGGCCCATCCCCGACGGCCGGCGCATCGAGGTACCGACCGGCTACGCCGCCTTTCCACGTGAGATCCTCATCCCGCCGCGCGCGTGGGCGGAGCGGTCCTACAACATCCAGCGGTGGACACGGATGGAGCGCGGCGGCCATTTCGCCGCCCTCGAGCAGCCGGAAGCCCTGGCCGAGGACATCCGCGAGTTCTTCCGGCCGCTGCGCTGAGACCTCACGGCGCTTTCCAGGCGGGCGACGTGGTCGAGAGGCTCGGCGTGCCGTCGCGCGCGACGGAAACCTCGACGCGGGGCTTGCCGGCCGGATCGTAGAGCGTGATGCCCGGCGCGCCGTGAGGCAGCACCGCCACGTTGGCGGCGACGGCGCCCGTGCGGTCGTTGAGGACCATCACCGCGGTGGCGTCCTCGGTGCCGACGGTCAGACGCGGGATGCCGCCCTCGTCCTTGAAACGCAGGGCCACCGAGCGCTCCTGCGCCACCAGCTCCGCGCGCACGCGATTGGCGCTGTCCTTGAGCACGAAGCGGGTGGCCTCGACGGTGCGTCCCGTCCTCGCCTGTCCCATCACGCCGGCGGCGGCGAGGAGCAGGCCCAGGATGAGGGCGAGGCCACGCCAGCGACGGCTCTCGCGCTCCAGCCGCTCGATGCGTTGCACGATCGCGTCTGCCGTCTCACTCATCGCGTCCTCCTCGCTTGGTTGAGATGGGGGGCCTCGACGGGCCCCCCAATCCCCCCCGACGCTCGGCAGCGCCCCGGCAAAGCCGTGGCGCTCGATTGATTACATTGGGGGGCCCTCGACGGGCCCCCCAATCCCCCACGACGCTCCGCAGCGCCCCGGCAAAGCCGTGGCGCTCCTCGATATCCGGCGGGCATGGTCGCCCTTCGAGCCCCTCGATCCAACTAGATGTACGTCGGAAACACGCGCGCTACCATGTCGCGCTCGTTCATGGCCAGCATGCCCGTGACGAGCTTGCGCGCCGCGCCGCGCACGGCCACGAAGGTGATGGTCGCGCTCGCCACGAGGCGGCTGCCCGCGTGCGCGGTGATCGCGGTATCCCAGTAGCGGCCGTCGTCCGCGCGCGCGCTCACGGAGGCGCGGGAGCCGACCACCGTGATCGCCTCCTCGGCGCGGGCGGTGTCGTGCAGCGTCACGCGTAGCTCCGTGGTCATGCCGGCCTCGCCGGTGGCGAGGGCGCCCATCCAGAAGGCGGTCTCGTCCAGCAGGGTGGTGAGGGCCACCGGCGCCAGCGCGCCGTCCTCGGCCCGCAAGCGCGCGGGGGGCTGCCACCGCGTCCACACCGCGCCCGTGTCGAACAGCAGGCGCGCCTGCAGGCCGAGCGGATTGTCGACGCCGCACGCGAAGCAGCGGGAGGAGACGGGGAGCGGCTCGCCCGCCGCCGGCGGCATGACGGAGGTGGCGGCCGCGGGGGCGGCGGCGATGACGGCGCCCTCCACGAGCAGCGCGCGGGTCGGGTCGAGCACCTGAAAGCCGACCGCGGCCTGTGTGCGCCTGATCTTGAGCGGCAGTGGAGCGCCGAGGGGCACGCGCTTGCGATAGTGGCCGATCACCGTGTGCGCGCCGCGCCACCGCGCCACCGCATCGAAGGCGGCGAGCACGATGCCGCCGTGCGCGGTGTCGGGGAGCCCCTGGAAGGCGGGATCGAGCGTGAGAAGGACGGCGTCACCGTCGCCGGAGACAGCGTCGCGCAGCGCCGCGTCGGTCATCGTCATGCGATAATCGCCCGTCGTGTCGTCCATTCTAGCGCACAAGCCTTTCATCAGGGCGACCGTCACCAACTTCTTCTTCTTTCTCAGCCTCAATGGCTTCATGCTGCTGCCCCTCTACATCCAGGCTCTCGGCGGCACCGAGATCGAGATCGGGATCGTGATGGGCCTCTACAGCGGTGTCGGCATCGTCTGCCAGCCGCTCCTGGGCCCCATCGTGGATGCGGTGGGACGCCGTCCCTTCATGCTCGCGGGTACCGGCCTCGTCCTCGGCGCCTCGCTCCTCGCCATCACCGCGGAATCCATCGTGGCGCTCGCGGCCGTGCGCGCGCTGCAGGGCCTCGGTTTCTCCGCGTTCTTCGTCGCGATGTTCTCGTACGTCGTGGACATCGTGCCGCCCGCGCAGCGCGGGTGGGCGTTGGGCATCTACGGAGTGTCGGGGTTCGTCTCCACTGCCGTAGCGCCGCTGGCAGGGGAGTGGATCATCCGCTACTGGGGCTTCCGCGCGCTCTTCGTGGTGTCGGCGGTGCTGGCGGCCGTCACCGTCGCCATCGTGTGGCAGGTCCGCGACACGCGGCCGCCGGGCGCGGTGACCGTGCGCATGGGCGCGAGCATGATGCGCATGGGCGTCGACGATCTCTTGCAGCGGCACATGGCCGTCACGTTCTTCTTCGGCCTCGGGTCGGGGACGATCTTCGCGTTCCTGCCCACCTTCGCCGAGAGTCTCGGTGTGCGCACGCTGTCGCTGTTCTACACCGCGTACGCGGTGGCGGCGATCGCGGTGCGCGTCTTCGGGGGCCGCCTCATCGACACGCGAGGCCGCCGCGCCGTGATCGTGCCCTCGATGTTCGTGCAGGCCGTGTCCACCGGCCTGCTGGCCGCCCTCGGCTTGCTGGTCTCGCGTCACAGCGCCACCCCGGTGCTGCCCGTGCTCTTCATCTCCGGGCTTCTCTCCGGCGGAGCGCACGGCTTCCTCTACCCGGGCCTGGCCGCTCTCATCACGGACACCGCCCCCGACGACCGCCGCGCATCGATCGTCGGCGTCTTCAGCGCGATGATGCTCCTCGGCCAAACCAGCGGCGCCTTCCTCTTCGGCTACGTGACCCACGCCGCCGGCTACGGCCCCATGTGGTGGATGCTCACCATGCTCCTCGTCATCGGCTCCGCCTTCTCGATGAGATTACAACGGCCCCTCGTCGCCGCCTGAATTCAACGCCTGAGTTCCCAACCCACCCATGATCGCGTGGGGCGGGCGGCGGCGGGGGTTGGTTCGGGGTGCAGGGACCCGTTTCCCGCTCACTAACACCGGACAAGGCGTGTCGATGGAGCCCAGCCGCCCCCGGTCCGAAGCGGGCGCCATCCACGTGGTCCTCGCACCCCGAACCAAGCCGCGCCGCCGCCCGCCCCACGCGCCGCGCGGCGGGCAGCGCAGTATACTCACTGGCATGTCGAAGCTGGAAGGCGACGATCTGCATTGGGCGCTGCAGCGGCGGATCGAGGACGTGTTCGCGAAGCTCGGGGAGAAGTACGGCGATCTCACCGGGCGCGTGGAGACGGAGATCCACCCGGAGGAGTCGTTCGACGACGTGGGCGGCCTGCGGCAGGCGAAGGCAATCATGCGCGGCTTCGCGCACGCGCTGCGCAACCCCGAGCTGTACGAGCGATGGGGCATCACGCCGCCCAAGGGCGTGCTGCTCTACGGGCCGCCGGGAGCGGGCAAGGTCAAGCTCGCGCGGGCGCTGGCGGCAGCCTCGGACGCCATCTTCTACAACGTCAAGCTGCTGAACCTGACGTCGAAGTTCGGCGCCAACACGGGCGAGCTGCTCCAGGAGGTCCTGCGCATCGCGATCGCGGAGGGGCCGGCCGTCATCTTCCTGGACGAGGCGGAGGCGCTGTCGCTGGAGCACCTGCTGCCGCCGCCCCAGGCGCGCGAGGCGAGCGCGCGCCTCGTCGCCTCCTTGTGCGAGCGGCTCGACGGCGTGTCCTCCAAGGCCCGCGTCCTCGTCGTGGCCGCCACCAGCCGCACCGACGCCGTCGATCCCGCGCTGGTGGCGCCGGGACGGCTCGATCACCTCGTGGAAGTGCCGCTGCCTGACGCCGACGAGCAGCTGGAGATCTTCGAGATTCTGAAAGCGCGCACCGAGAAGAAGGCCGGGCGCACGCTGTTCGACGCCATCGACATCCGCAAGCTCTTGCCCGTCATGGGTGGCATGAGCGGCGCCGACATCTCCGAGATCATCCGCCGCGCATTGGAAGCCAAGGTCCACGCCGCTGCGGAAGGGGTGGAGCCGCCGCCCGTCTCGACGGACGATCTCCTCGTCGCCATCGACGCCTACAAGCGCGTGCGCACCGTCGTCGAGAAAATCCGCTACGGCCAATATCTCTA
>CAYQQT010000083.1:0-10755 GCA_964419375.1 uncultured bacterium | reverse complement strand
CGGGCCGCCAGCCCGGCGCGCACAGGCGCTCGGCGAGCCGTTCGAAGCCGCCCTTGCGGAGGACGGACAGCTCGCGGCGGTCGCGCCGCGGCGCCGCCTCTCCGTAGAAGAAGACGGGCACGTCGGCCTCGGAGGCGAACACCAGCCCCAGACGATGCGCGGCCGCCACCGCGTCACGCATGGAGGCGCCGCGGAGGGGCACGAAGGGGATGACGTCGATGGCGCCGATGCGAGGGTGGGCGCCGCGATGCTTGGTGAGATCGACCAGCTCGACGGCGGCGAGCGCGAGCGCGAGCACGGATCGCTCGACGTCGTCGCCGCCGCCGATGATGGTGAACACGGAGCGGTGGTGATCGACGTCGCTGTGGACGTCGATCAGCCTGGCGCCGCCGCGCTCCACGGCATCGACGAGGCGGCGGATCACGGACGCGTCACGCCCTTCGCTGACGTTGGGTACGCATTCGAGCAGCGGCGCCGCCGACCCCGCCCGGGCGCCGACGTCCGCCGCCATCGCTACTGTCGTCCGAGGCCGCGGTCGCGAAACTCTCCGAACTTCGCCTCGAGCTCGGGGGCGACGGCGTCGGCCACCTTCCGGGCGCTGCCCGCGCGCTCCTGCTCGTCGCCGTGGTCCCACTGCTCGAGATACTCGTCGGTGCCCGCGAGGCCGAGCTTCATGGCCACGGAATCGATGAGCGCCTGGAAGCGCTCGCTGAGCTGCACCTTGGCGCTGTCGGTGGAGTCGCTGGCCTCCACCACGGAGGGGATGTCCTTCCAGTAGAGGATCTGGTATTTCGCCACGCGCCGCGTCCCCCTCAGAAGAGCCCAACGACGTGACCGTCGTCGTCGATGTCGATGCTCTCGGCGGCAGGCTTCTTCGGCAATCCCGGCATGGTCATGATGTCGCCCGCGTAGGCGACGACGAAGCCCGCCCCCGCCGACAGCTTGGCGTCGCGCACGGTGACCGTGAAGCCGCGCGGCCGGCCGAGCTTCTTGGCGTCGTCCGACAGTGAGTTCTGGGTCTTCGCCATGCACACGGGCAGCCGGCCGTAGCCGAGCGACTCGTACTTCGTCAGCTTCGTGAGCGCGGTGAGCAGGATGTTCACGTCTCCGGCGCCGTAGACGCTGGTGGCGATGGTCTCGATCTTCTTCACGAGCGGCATGTCGTCGGGATACAGCGTGTGAAACTTCGAGGCGCCCGCGCTCTTCGCCGCCTCCAGCACCGCCTGCGCGAGCTCGGTGCCGCCGTCGCCGCCCCGCTCCCACACGCGCGAGATGCGCGCGGGCACGTCCAGCGCCTTGCACGCGTCCATCACCACCGCCACTTCCGCCTCCGTGTCCTTCGTGAAGTGATTGAGCGCGACCACGGGGGGGACGCCGAACTGGCGCACGTTCTCGACGTGCTTGGCGAGGTTCTCGAGGCCCGCGCGCACGGCGGCGACGTTTTCGTGGCCGAGGTCCTCCCGTTTCACGCCGCCGTGCATCTTGAGCGCCCGCACGGTGGCCACGACGACGGCCGCCGACGGCGTGAGCCCGCCCGCGCGGCACTTGATGTCGAAGAACTTCTCCGCGCCGAGATCGCTCGCAAACCCGGCTTCCGTGACCACCACCTCGCCGAGCTTCAGCGCCAGGCGCGTGGCCATGAGGCTGTTGCAGCCGTGGGCGATGTTCGCGAAGGGGCCGCCGTGCACGAAGGCAGGCGTGCCTTCGAGCGTCTGCACGAGGTTGGGCTTGATGGCGTCCTTCAGGAGGACGGCCAGCGATCCCGCCACCCCGAGCTCGCCCGCGGTGATGAAGGAGGAGTCCGCCCGCTCCCCCACCACGATGCGCGCCACGCGGCGCTTGACGTCTTTGAGGTCGAGCGACAGGCAGAGGATGGCCATGATCTCGGAAGCGCCCGTGATCTCGAAGCCCGACTCGCGGGGGACGCCGTTCACCGGGCCGCCGAGGCCGAGGACGACGTTGCGCAGGGCGCGGTCGTTCATGTCGAGCACGCGCTTCCACGTGACGCGACGCGTGTCGAAGCCGAGCGCGTTGCCCTGGAAGATGTGGTTGTCGAGGGCGGCCGCGAGCAGGTTGTGGGCGGAGGTGATGGCGTGGAAGTCGCCCGTGAAGTGCAGGTTGATGTCTTCCATCGGCATGACCTGCGCGTACCCGCCGCCGGCGGCGCCGCCCTTCATGCCGAAGCAGGGGCCCAGCGACGGCTCGCGGATGGCCACGATGGCGCGCTTGCCGATCTTGCGGAAGGCGTCGCCGAGGCCGACGGTCGTGGTCGACTTCCCCTCGCCCGCGGGCGTGGGCGTCATCGCGGTCACCAGCACGAGCATGCCGTCCTTGCCCCCGCGCAGCCGCTCGATCGTCTCCATCCGGACCTTGGCCTTGTAGGAGCCGTAAAGTTCCAAATCTTCGGGAACGAGGCTGAGCGTCGCCGCCACCGACGTTATAGGCTGCAGCTTGGCCTCGCGGGCGATCTCAAGGTCGCTCTTGACGGTCACGACGCGGCCGCTTTCTTGTCCGCGATCCACTGCCGGCAGATCTTGACCGCCGGGGAGGCGGCATCGGGATCCGCCGTCGTCAGCGAGTGCGTGGCGACCAGCCCGGCGACGCCCGTGGATCCGATCTTGATGACATCGCGGCGACTCCGCATCACGCTTCTCTCAGGAAGGAATGCATTCTATCTGCACTGCGCAAACCTTGTACTCCGGAATCTTCGATGCCGGGTCGAACGCCGAGTTCGTCAGGAAGTTCGCGGCCGACTCGCCGAGCTTCACGAAGGGCACGAAGACCGCGCCTGCCCGCACCGCTTCGGTGACGCGCGCGTAAGCCGTGAGCTCCCCCCGCCGCGATCGCACGCGCACGGCGGCGCCGGTGTCCACGCCGAGCCGGCGCGCGTCGCTCGGGTGGATGGCCACCTCCAGCCGCGGCGCCAGCTCCATCAGGCCGTCCACCCGGCGCGTGATGGTGCCGCCGTGCCAGTGATAGAGCAGCCGGCCGGTGTTGAGGAGGAACGGGTAGTCGGGATCGGGCAGCTCCGCCGCCGCCGCCGTCTGGGTGGCGGGCACGAAGCGCGCCTTGCCGCGCGGGAAGGACTCGCCGTAGAGGTAGGGCGTGCCCGGGTGATCGGCGGTGGGGCACGGCCACTGCAGGCCGCCCTCACGGTCCAGCCGCGCGTGCGACATGCCGCCGAGAAACGGCGTCAGCCGCGCCATCTCGTCGAAGATCTCCGCGGCACCGGTAAAGTCGAACTGACGGCCCACGGCGATGCCGAGGCGGGCGGCCACGCGCTTGGCCAGCTCGGCGGCGATCCACCAGTCGGGACGCGCCAGGTGCGGCGGGTCGATCGCCTTGCGGACGCGCTGCACGCGCCGCTCCGAGTTGGTGAACGTGCCTTCCTTCTCGGCGAACGCCGCCGCGGGCAGGAAGACGTCGGCGCGCTCGGCCGTCTCGTGCAGGAAGAGATCCTGCACGACCAGGAAGTCGAGCTGGCCGAACGCCTTTTCCGCGTGGTGCAGGTCGGGCTCGGAGAGCAGCGGATTCTCGCCGACGACGTACATCGCGCGCGTCTGCCCCGTCAGGCACCCCTCGACCATCTCGGTGACGACCTTGCCCGCCTCCGCGGGCGGGCGGATGCCCCACGCCGCTTCGAAGCGCGCCAGGGTGTCGGGCACGTAGTGCTGGTAGCCGGGCAGGTTCGTCGGAATGCACCCGGCGTCGCCGCAGCCCTGCACGTTGTTCTGGCCGCGCAGTGGTGAGATGCCCGAGCCGGGGAAGCCCATCTGCCCCGCCACCAGCGACAGGTTCAGCAGGGCGTGCGCGTTGTGGATGCCGTTGGTGTGCTGCGTGATGCCCATGCCCCACACGAGGCAGGAGCCCGCGAAGGGCGGCCGCGCGTACCACCGCGCCGCCTGCGCGATCGCCTCCGCCTCCACCCCCGTCACCTCGGCAGCGCGCGCGAGCGTGGCGCCGTCGAGCGAGGCGCGCCAGGCCTCGAAGTTCTCCGTGCGCCCCTGCACGAAGTCCATGTTGGCCAGGCCTTCGTCCAGGATCACGCGCGCGATCGCGTTGAAGAGCATCACGTCGGTGCCGGGGCGCGGCTGCAGCCAGAGATCGGCCTGGTCGCACAGCTCGATGCGCATGGGATTGATGACGATGATCTTGGCGCCGCGGCTCATGGCGCGCCGGAAGCGGATGGCGATGACGGGATGATTGGCGGAGGCGTCAGCCCCGACGATCATCACGCAGCCGGCGTTCTCGTAGTCCACGTACGAGTTCGAGGTGGCCCCCGACCCCATCGAGATCAGCATGGCTTCCACTGACGGCGAGTGGCAGAGCCGCGTGCAGTGGTCGACGTTGTTGGTGCCCATGACGGCGCGCACGAACTTCTGGACGACGTACGCGTCCTCGTTCGTCGCCTTCGCGGACGCCAGCGCCCCGAAGTAGCCGCGATGACGCGCGAGCCCGGCCGCGGCCGTATCCAGCGCCTCGTCCCACCCCACGCGGTGCCAGCGGCCGTCGCGCTTGACCATGGGCGCGGTGACCCGATCGGGCGCGTGCACGAACCCCGTCCCGAAGCGCCCCTTCACGCACAGCATGCCTTCGCTGGAGCGGTTGTCCGGCACGTCGTCCGCCATCACCGCCAGCCGCTCGTCGTCTCGCACCGCGAGCGTGATCCCGCACCCGACCCCGCAGTACGGGCACGTCGTCTCCTGCGTCCGCACGACGGGAGCCGGCGCTTCCTTGGGCCGCAGAGCGCCCGTCGGACACGTGGCCACGCACTGGCCGCACGACGTGCACACGGACGACGACATGACGGCGTCGCCCGCCACGCCCACTTTCGTGGC
The DNA here is from genome assembly GCA_964419375.1 of uncultured bacterium. Classification (GTDB taxonomy): domain Bacteria; phylum Methylomirabilota; class Methylomirabilia; order Rokubacteriales; family CSP1-6; genus JBBDXO01. The sequence goes on along the minus strand of CAYQQT010000083.1, from coordinate 5,917 downwards.
GTGGCCGCGGCCGAGCAGGCTGATGGCGCCGATCTGCTGCACGTCGTCGCACGCCGTCGTGCAGCGCCCGCACAGGATGCACGCCTCCCGATCGAGCACGAAGAACGACTTGGTGGCGTCGATCTGGAAGTGGTGCAGCGGCGCATCCGTGGGCGCCGTGATGCCGTGCCGCTCGGCGGCGACACCGAGCTGGCCGAACCCGTCACGGCCCGGCCCCGGCGTCAGCATGGACGCGGTGAGGTCCAGCACCCCCTTGCGCACGCGGACGGCGTCGGGATGCTGCGTCTGCACCACCATGCCGTCGCGTGCGGGCAGGTGGCAGGCGGCGGGCAGACCGCGCTGGCCTTCCACGTGGACGAGACACGTGCGGCAGGCGCCGAGGGGGCGGCGGTCGGGATCCTTGCAGAGCTGCGGCAGCGGCACGCCGAGCCGGTTGACGGCATCGAGCACGGTCGCCCCCGCCAAGACTTCGACGGCGTTGCCGTCGATGGTCAGGCGCGTCATCGTTTCCGCCCCTAACGGGCTGACCAATGGCATGTCACCGAGTATATATTCTGTTTCCACGGGGCTATCGAGGAGCGTCACGGCTTCGCCGGGGCGCTTCCGAGCGTTGGGGGGCTTGGGGGGCCGTCGAGCCCCCCATCTGAATCAATCGCTTGGGGGGCCCGCTCGGGGCCCCCATCTCACTAGCCGCCCATGAACTGGCCGAGGAGCGCGATGCGGTCCGCCGGGGTCACCGGCGAGTCCAGCTCGTGCGTGATTCCGAGGACGGCGTCGTTCACCAGCACTTCGATGTGCTCGCCCAGATCGTTGCCGTGCCAGAGCGCGGCGTGCAGCTCCGGGTAGCGCGCCGACAGCGACCGGAGCACCGAGCGCACCGTGGCGCCCTCGGCCCACGGCTCGTCCATCACCCGGCGGCCCGTGCCGTCGCCGCCGATGAACTTCGTGATCCACGAGACGATCTCCACGGGGACGGTGGGCGCCGTCCCCGTGGTGTTCGCGCCGGTGACGGTCATCGGATTACGAGCAGCAGGAGCCGCCGCTCTTCATGACCGTGAGCCCCTTCGTCATCGGCAGGTGCTGCTTGTCGGTGGCACAGGCGACGCCGTCCTCGAGGTCGTGGTTGAGGACGTACACTTCCCACTCCACGCCATCGGGATCCTGCACCCAGAACTTGTCCTGATTGGCGTGGCAGCAGTCCACGCTGAACTCCTCGCGCACCGGCAGCCCGGCCGCCTTCACGCGCTCCATCTCGCGCACGACGATCTCCTGCGAGGCGACCTGGATCCCCATGTGGTCGACGTGGCCGCGGCCCTCCGCCGGGTGCGCCTCCGAGATGGCCAGGTTCAGCGGGCCGAAGGCGGGCAGGAACTTGGCGTAGCCGGGCTTGACCTTGGTGGGGGCCACGCCGAAGAACTTCTCGTAGAACGCGCGGCTCTTCTCGAGATCCGACACGGCCATGTGCACGTGAACCTTCGGCGCTTCGATGCTCATCGTCATCCTCCTAGCAGCAGGCGGTGAGAACACGGACGAGGTCCGACACCATGTCGGGCCGGGTGGAATAGTAGATGTAGCGCTCCTCGCGGCGGCTCTGGACGAGGCCGGCGCGGCGCAGGATGTCCAGGTGGTGCGACAGCGTGGGCCCCGGAATCTCGAGCTCGGCCTGGATGTCCCCCGCCGCCACCTCTTGCCGGGCCCGCACCAGCAGAAAGAAGATCTGCAGCCGGCTGCGGTGCGCGAGCGCCTTGAAAGCCTCCACGTGCGCGTCGCTCGCCTGCAGCCGGGCCATGGGGAGCGTCTTCACATTTCGAAAGGTATCTAAATATCGAATCCGAGTCAAGCCGTCCCTTTACACCTCGACCACCATGCCGTCGTGCGCGCACTCCTCGGGCACGGCGGCCGCGTGGAGGAGCATCTCCCGGCTCATGTGGGTCAGGATCACGCGCTTGGCCCCGAAGTCTTTCAGGTGCTCGACGAGGACGGGATAGTTGAGGTGCCACTTGATGGGCTTTTCGTAGTAGTAGCACTCGGCGATGACGAGGTCGGCGTCCTTGCCCATCTTCGCCATCTCGTCCGTCCACTCCCCGTCGCCCGTGTAGGCGATGACCTTGTCGCCCACCTCGACCCGCAGGAACGTCGGATTGGTCTGCCACGTGTGCCTGGCCGCATAGGGGGTCACCCGCAGCGTGCCGACGGAGTTCGCCCGTCCCGTGTCCATCTCCACGTACTCGAGCGGGAACTTCGGGACCATCACGTCCGAGCCCGGGAAGAGGGCTTCGGCGATGGCGCCCATCCGCGCCCGGGTGTCGCGGGGGCCCGCGATGGTGAGCGGCCGGCTCCGCCGGGCGCCCAGCATGGCGTCCATCAGCATGAACGGCACGCCGCCGCAATGGTCGCCGTGCAGGTGCGTGAGGAGGACGGCGTCGATGCTGTTGTGCTCGATGCCCTGCTGGTTGAGGGCGATCAGGGAGGAGGTGCCGAAGTCGATCGCGAAGCGCGTGCCGTCGCCGTCGACGAGGATGCACGTCTGGAAGCGGCCCCCGCTGCCGAAGGAATCACCCGAGCCGACGAACCGAACGGTGGCCGTCATCTAGATCACTCCTTTCGTGCGCAGGCTCTCTCGCTCCCCGCCGCTCATCCCGAGCAGCTCCTCGAGGAGGGCGTCCGTATGCTCACCCAGCCGCGGAGGCGGCAGCCGGTACGTGACCGGCGTCTCCGACAGTTTGAGCGGATTGCCGATGAGCGGGAAGGTGCCGCCCTCCGCCGGCGGACGGGACATCGTGATCTTCATGTTCCGGTGGATGACCTGGGGATCCGCGAAGACCTGCTCGAGGGTGTTGACGGGGCCGCAGGGCAGACCGATGCGCTCGAGGCCGTCGAGCCAGTACTTCGTCGGCTGCTTGCGCGAGATGTCGGAGACGATCTGCACCAGCTCGTCGCGGTGCCTCACGCGGGCGGCGTTCGTCGAATACTTCGGATCGTCGGCGAGCGGCGCCACGCCCGCGAACTCGCAGTAGCGGCGGAACTGCTGATCGTTGTTCGCGCCCAGGATGAAATAGCCGTCGCTCGACTGGAACACCTGGTAGGGCACGGTGTTGGGGTGCGCGGTGCCGAGGCGGCCCGGCACCTTGCCGGAGAGCAGGTAGTTCATACCGACGTTGTAGAGCCACGCCACCTGCACGTCGAGCAGCGCCACGTCGATGTGCTGACCCACGCCGTGGCGGTCCCGATGACGGAGCGCGCTCAGGAGCGCGATGCCGGAGTACAGGCCGGACATGACGTCGTTCACCGCCACGCCCACCTTGACGGGCGGACGGTCCGGGTCACCGGTGACGCTCATGATGCCGCCCGCCCCCTGCGCCATCATGTCGTAGCCCGGGCGGGCGGCGTCGGGGCCCGTCTGGCCGAAGCCGGTGATCGAGCAGTAGATCAGGCGCGGACACTCCGCGTGAAGCTGCTCGTAGCCCAGACCGTACTCCTTCAGCCCTCCCACCTTGAAGTTCTCGATGAGCACGTCGAACTTCGGCAGCATGCGCCGCACGAGGGCGGCGCCCTCGGGCTTGGCGAAGTTGATGGTCACGGAGCGCTTGTTGCGGTTGGCGCTCAGGTAATAGCCGCTCTCCGTGGTGTCCTGGCCGTCGGCATCCTTCAGGAAGGGCGGCCCCCACGACCGCGTCTCGTCGCCCACGCCCGGGCGCTCGATCTTCACCACGTCGGCCCCGAGGTCGGCGAGCAATTGCGTGCACGATGGGCCCGCGAGCACGCGGCTGAGATCGAGGATGCGAATTCCTTCCAACGGCCCGAGAGAGTGTCCCGCCATCAAGTGGCTCCTTTCGCGCCACTATACAATGAGCGCCCGTGAGCTCTCTCGCCCTCGCCCCGCGCGCGGCATCGCACCCGTGCTCGTTCCGGCGGCGGCCATCCTGCTGCTCGGCGAACGGCTCACCCTGCCCGCGGCCGTGGGCATCGCGCTGGTCACGGTGGGCGTGTACGTCATGAACGTGCCCCGCCTCACCCGAGGCGGCGTGCTCGCTCCGCTGACGGCGCTCAAATCGCCCGCGGCCGGCTTTGCCGCGCTCACGGGTGTCCTCACGGCGAGCTACTCCGTGGTCGACAAGTGGACGATCGACTCCGGAGTGCCCGCCGCCTGGTACGCATATCTCCCCATCCCCGTGGCGGCCCTGCTCCTCACCCCCTTGGCGTGGTCGCATCCCCGGCGCAACGCGGAATGGCACACGAACCGTGGGCCGATCGCCGCCGTCTCGGTGTTGATGACCGCGAGCTATCTGCTCGTGCTGCTGGCACTCCGAACGGCGCCCGTCAGCCACGTCGCGCCTGCCCGCGAAGTGGCCATCGTGTTCGGCGCCATCCTGGGCACGCTCGTGTTACACGAGCCTCACGGCCGCCAGCGCGTTCTCGGCGCACTGCTAACCGTGATCGGCGTCGCCCTCCTCGCGCAGGCTCTCGTATCGTGACCGCTAGCGCGCTGCCGAAAAACGCGCAGGGCGCTCAAAAATGCCCAGATCCTAGGCGGCGAGGCGTTCCCGACTGAGGCGTGGCCCTGCCACGTCGCAGGGAGGGAACAACGAGCCAACGACGGAGATGGGCGTTTTTCAGCGCCCTGCTACCGGGCGCGCCCGCGCATGGAGGCGGGCTGGCCGGGGAGCTTGAGCTTCTTGCCGGTGTCGGTCACCGTGGTGCCGTCCACCCTCAGGATGGACACGTCACTGTCGGTGTAGTTGCCGACGTAGAGGTACTTGCCGTCGGGGCTGAATACCGCGCCTTCCGGCAGCCCGCCCACCTCCACCTCGCCCACCTTGGTGACCTTCTTGCCGTCGATCTTCAGCACCGCCACGGCGCCATTGCGCCTGGTGTTGAACCACGCGGTCTTCGGCGCGCTCGCGCCGCCGAGGAGCACGGCCACCGCGACGTCGCCTTTCGGGCTGATGGCGAGTCCCTCCGGCGCGTCACCCACCACCACGCGGTCGATCACGCGCGGCGGGCTCGCCTCCAGATCGATGACGCTGACGGTGTCGACATGGCCGTCGGGCGCTCCGGAGGCGCCGTTGTCGGCGGTGATGGCGATCTTGCCGTTGGGCGTGATGTCGATGTTGTACGGCCACTGGCCCACCGGCATGTCGAGCTTGTTGTCGTACGTGACCTTCTGCCCGTCGATGGCGACGACGGCGACCTTGTGCGCGGGGAACTTGACGGCGAGCGCCCGCTTGCCATCGGGAGTGATGGCGACAGCGGCGACCTCGTCGCCCATCGGCACGGTGTCGATCAGCCTGACCTCGTTGCCCTGGATGGAGAGCACGCTGATGGACTTGTCGTTGCGGTTCGCGATGAGCGCAAGGTCGCCCCGCGGGCTGATCGCCATCCCCGAGGGCTGCTTGCCCACCTCCACCGTCGCGATCTGGCTGGGGCGGCTCCCCGTCAAGCTGAAGACGTACAGCTTCGTATCCGGCGCCGCCTTCCAGTTGGCGCCGTCCTGCACCCAGGTCACCGAGTTGGCGACGATGGCGAGCCGCTCGTCGGGTGTCATCGCGAGGTTGGTGGGCGGGCCGAAGATGGAGTTCATGAGCGGGAAGCTGGCAACGATCCTCGGCGACTCGGGGCTCGAGATGTCCACGATCGAGATCGAGTCGTTGCCGGGGGCCACGAAGCTGCGGACGCCCTGGGCGTCCCACACGACCTTCTGATCGTTGCCGACGATCATCATGCCGGACCGGGGCATCGGCGACCTCGTGGCGCACGCGGTCAACGTCAGCGCGACAGCGAGCAGGAGCGGGACGCGAGAGCTCATGGCATTCCTCCTTGGTACGTTGTTCCGGACGTCGGATCCTCGCGGAGCGGCCGCCCCTTGGGGGGCATCGAGGCGCGTCCCGGGTTCCCCGGGACGCGGCCGAGCGTCGGG
>CAYQQT010000082.1:8199-10774 GCA_964419375.1 uncultured bacterium | reverse complement strand
CCCTTCGGCAGCCCGAGCACCCGCTCACCGATGATGTTGCGCTGGATCTCGCTCGTCCCCGCGGAGATCGTGTACTGGCGCGCGGCGAGGATGCGGTTGAACCACCGCGGGGCGTCCGGCACCAGCTCGCTCGCTTCGTTCACGAGCGCGTGCATGCCGAGCAGCTCGCCCGCCGCCTCCGCGATGCGCAGCCCGAGCTCGGAGCCGAAGACCTTGAGGACGGAGCCCTCCGGCCCCGGCGGCTGGCCGCGGAGCTGGCGCGTGAGACTGCGCAGCCGCGTGAGCTTCATCGCCTCGCAGTCGATCGCGAGCTGGGAGAGGCGCTGGCGCACGATGGGATCGTCCCACGCCGTTCCGCCGTCCCGTCGCAGGCGGTGCGCGAGTCCGATGAGGCCGCGCACCTGGCCGATGGGGTTGCGGGCGCCCGTGGAGTGGCGCTCGTACATGAGCGTCGTGGTCGACACCGTCCAGCCCTGGTCGAGCGGTCCGAGCAGGGCGGCCTTGGGCACCACCACGTCCTCGAAGAAGACCTCGTTGAAGTGGCGGTGGCCGGTGAGCAGCACGAGCGGCCGCACCGTGATGCCCTTCGTCGACAGCGGCACCAGGAAGGCGCTGATGCCCTTGTGCTTGGGCGCCTCGGGGTTCGTGCGCGCGAGCACGATGATCCAGTGCGCGAAATGCGCGCCGGAGGTCCACACCTTCTGGCCGTTGACGACGAAGTGGTCGCCGCGACCCACCGCGCGCGTCTGGAGACTCGCGAGGTCGGAGCCGGCGCCGGGCTCGGAGAATCCCTGGGCCCACACCTCGTCACCGTTGAGGATCCGCGGCAGGTGCTCGCGCTTCTGCTCGTCGGTGCCCCAGTGGATGATCGTCGGCCCCACCAGGTTGAGGCCCATCGAGCCCGGCAGGACGGGCGCGCGCGCGGCGGCGTACTCCTCCTCGTAGATCACCCGCTCGATGAGGCCCGCGCCGCGGCCGCCGTACTCCATCGGCCAGTTGATGCCGACCCAGCCCGCGGCGTGCATGGTTTTCTGCCACGCGCGGCGCCGCTCGAACGTCTCCCGATCGGAGGCGACGCGGTCGTCGGCGGGGTCGTCGAGGCAGAGGTCGGGGGGCAGGTGGGCGGCCAGCCACTCCCGAAACTCGCGGCGGAAGGCGTTCTGTTCGGCGGAGCACTCGAAGTCCATGACGGGACAGAGGCTACGCCGGGTGCGGCGCGTGGACAACCGCCCCCCGGGCACGTATAGTCCGCCGTACCAAATGCGGAACGCGTACACGAGTGGAGAGGATCGTATGAGCGACGTCGCGATCAACGAGCCCAACGTGTGGCGCCTCACCACCCCCGGCCACGCGAGCTGGCCGCGCACCGCGCGCCCCGACGATCCGCGCAAGTACTTCATCGTGTCCGCGGACGCCCACGCCAACGAGCCCGCCGATCTCTGGGCCACGCGGCTGCCGGCGCACTATCGCGACCGCGCGCCGCGCGTGATCGTCGACGGCAACGGCGTGAAGTGGCGCGTGTCCGAGGGCCACCGTCCGGACCGGCTGCGCACCGACGAGCTGGAGGGCGAGGACCGGCTGCGCCAGCAGGCGGGCGCCGATCCCGAGCAGCGCCTGCGCGACATGGACCGCGACGGCATCGATGCCGAGGTGATCTTCCCCAACAAGGGCCTGTCGATGTGGGCGACGCCGGACGCCGTCTTCGCGCAGGCGCAGTGCCGCGTCTACAACGAGTGGGCGTGGGAGACGTTCTCCCGCTACCACCACCGCATGTCGCCGGCGGCGGCCATCGCCACCGGCGACATCGACGGCTCCATGGCAGAGGTGAAGCGGGTGGCGAGGCTGGGGTTCCGCGCGCTCACGCTGCCGTGCAAGCCCGTGTGGGGCGCGCACGACGTCGATCACCCGAACTACAACCTGCCCGTGTTCGACCCGCTGTGGGCGGTGATCCAGGACGCGGGCCTGCCCATCACCTTCCACGTCTCGACGGGGCGCGATCCCCGGGCTGCGCGTGGCAACGGCGGCGCCGTCGTCAACTACGTCTCGCACGCGATGGCGCCGTCCATCGAGCCGGTGGCCAACCTCTGCGCGTCGGGCGTGCTCTCGCGCTTCCCGCGCCTGCGCTTCGCCACCATCGAGGCGGGCATCGGCTGGGTGGCGTGGCTGCTCGACGGCATGGACGAGGCGTACAAGAAGCACCACTTCTGGGTGCGGCCGAAGCTGCCCAAGCTGCCCAGCGAGTACTACCGCGAGCACGGCTTCGCGTCCTTCCAGGAGGATCCCGCCGGCCTCGCGCTCGCGGAGCCGATGGGGCTCGTGGACAACTTCATGTGGGGCAACGACTACCCGCACCACGAGGGCACGTGGCCGCATTCTGCCGAGGCCATCGAGCGCACGATGGACGGCATCTCGGATGGCTCGCGCGCGAAGATCCTCGGCCTCAACGCGGCGCGCCTGTTCGGCTTCGAGGTGCGCGCGTGACGGGCGGCCATCGCGCCGCCAACCGCCTCGTGGACATCCTCGAGCTGCTCGCGCGCAGGCGCGAGGGGCTGGCGCTGCGCGAGGTGAGCGCGCA
>CAYQQT010000082.1:0-8099 GCA_964419375.1 uncultured bacterium | reverse complement strand
GGCAGGGAGGACGTCATGAAGGTCGGGGTCGCGCTGAACATGCTCACGAAGGAGGGGCGCTCGGACGCCTCCGTGATCGCCGAGCACCTCGCGCTCGGGGATCTCGTGGAGCCGCTCGGCTTCGACTCGCTGTTCTCGCTCGAGCACCACTTCACCGGCTACGCGATGTCGCCCTCGCCCACGCAGGTGCTGAGCTACTACGCGGGCCGCACGAAGCGCATCGCGCTCGGCACCGCCGTCATCGTCCTGCCCTGGCACGACCCCGTGCGGGTGGCGGAGGAGATCGCGCTCCTCGACGTGCTCTCCGGCGGCCGCTGCCTCTTCGGCTTCGGCCGCGGCGCGGCGTCCGTGGAGTACGCGGGGTTCCGCATCCCGATGGAGGAGGCGCGGCCGCGCTTCGTGGAGGCGGCCAAGATCGTCGTGAAGGCGCTCACGGAAGAGGTCTTCGAGTGGGACGGCGAGTTCTTCAAGATCCCGCGCACGTCGATCCGCCCGCGCCCGATCTCCCATCCCGAGCGCCGCTTCTATGCGTCGTCGGTCAGCCCCGAGTCCGCCGAGGTCATGGCGAGGCTGGGCTTCGGCCTCCTCGTCATCATGCAGAACGAGTGGCCCAAGGCCGCGGAGGACATCAAGCGCTACCGCGATCTCACGGCCGCCGTCGGCCACACGCCGCGCCCGCCGATCATCCTGACGAACATCTCCGTGGCCGAGAGCCGCGACGAGGCCCGGGAGCGGGCGGTGAAGTACCTGGCGCGCAAGTTCGACTCCATCGACAAGCACTACAAGTTCTCGGACGGCCACCTCGCTTCCGTGAAAGGCTACGAGTTCTACGGCGGCATGGCGAAGACGTACTCGAAGATGCAGGACGAGGGCTACCGCGCCAAGGCGACGGAGTTCTACGTCCGCATCCAGGTGGTGGGCACGCCGGACGAGTGCATCCAGCAGATCGGTGAGCTCCAGCGCCTGACGGGCCTCGACCACCTCGTGACGGAGTTCGGCTACGGCGGCATGCCCCACGAGGAGGCGCAGGGCAACATGCGCCTCTTCGCCGACCGTGTCATGCCCGTGCTCCAGCGCGACCGCGCCTTCGCCGTGCCCACCAACGGCGCCACGCCCGCCACGCCGGCCGCCGAGGGCTCCACCGGGATCTTCGCGCCCGCATGAGCGATCCCGGGGTGGAGAAATTCGCGGTCGGCCAATCCGTCCGCCGCCTGGAAGACCCGCGCCTGGTGCAGGGGTTCGGGCGTTATTCGGACGATGTGAGCCTGCCCCGCATGGCGCACGCCGTGCTCGTGCGCTCCCCGCACGCTCACGCGCGCATTCGTGCGATCGATACGCGCGCGGCGCTCGCGGCGCCCGGCGTCTTCGCCGTGCTCAGCACCGCCGACCTCGCCGCCGACGGTGTGGCCGACCTCCCCAGCGACAAGGGCCGCAAACGCCGCGACGGCAAGCCGGCCTTCCCGACGCCGCGGCCGGCCCTCGCGCGCGGACGTGTGCGTCACGTGGGCGATCCCGTCGCCCTCGTCGTCGCCGATACGCACGAGCGTGCCGTGGATGCCGCCGACCTCGTCGACGTGGACTACGAGCCGTTGCCGGCGGTGGGGGCCACGGCGGACGCCACGCGAGCCGGCGCGCCGCTGGTGTGGGACGAGGCGCCCGAGAACGTCGCCTTCGTCGCGGAGGCCGGCCCCCGCGAGGCGGTCGACCGTGCCTTCGAGGGCGCCGCGCATGTGACGCGCGTGGACTTCGTTGTCACCCGCGTGGCGGCGGCGCCGCTCGAGCCGCGTGCCGCCGTCGGTGAGTTCGACCGCCGCACTGGACGCTACACGCTTCACACGGGCATCCAGGCGCCGCACGGCACGCGCACGTTGGTGGCCGACGTTCTGGGTGTGCCGCAGAGCCGGGTGCGCGTCGTCACCGGCGACGTGGGCGGCAGCTTCGGCATGCGCAGCGGCCTGTATCCCGAGATGGTGCTCGTGCTGTGGGCGGCCAGGCGCCTCGGCCGGCCGGTGAAGTGGACGTCGGACCGGCGCGAGGCCTTCGTGAGCGACGAGGCCGGCCGCGATAACGTCTCCACCGTCGAGCTCGCCCTCGACAAGGACGGCACGTTCCTCGCCCTGCGCGTGGCCATCACGCTCAACGTCGGCGCCTACCTGACCCAGCGCAGCGCGGGGCCGGGCACCAACAACATCGGCGGCGTGGCCGGCGTGTATACCACGCCGGTGATCCATCACCAGACGACGGGCGTCTTCAGCAACACCACGCCCACCGGCGCCTACCGCGGCGCCGGCCGGCCCGAGGCGACGTACGCCATCGAGCGCGTCATCGACGTGGCCGCGCGCGAGCTGGGCATGGACTCGGTCGCGCTGCGCCGCCGCAATCTCATCCCGCCCTCCGCGATGCCGTTCAAGACCGGCCTCGTCTTCACCTACGACTGCGGCGACTTCGCGCGCGGCATGGACATGGCGCTGGCGCTCGCCGATCACGCCGGATTCGAGAAGCGACGGGCGGAGGCGCGCACGCGTGGCAAGCTGCGCGGCCTCGGCATCGCCAACGCTATCGAGGTCGCCGGCGGCCCGTATACCGCGCTCAATCCCGATACCGCGCAGATTTGCGTGAATCCAGACGGCTCGGTGACGGTGACCACGGGCTCGACGTCGATGGGGCAGGGCAACGAGACGGCGTTCGCCCAGATCGTGAGCGAGCGCCTCGGCATCGAGCCCGGCCGCATCCAGGTGCTGTGGGGCGACAGCGACGCGCTCGGGGCCGGACGCGGCAACGGCGGTTCCGGCGCGCTCACGGTGGGCGGCTCCGCCATCGTGCGGGCGACCGACAGGATCATCGAGCGCGGCCGCCGTATCGCCGCACGCGTGCTGGAGGCGGCGCCGGAGGACGTGGTGTTGCGCGACGGCCGCTTCATCGTGACCGGCACCGACAAGGGCCTCGCCTTCGCCGCCGTCGCGCGTGCGGCCTACCAGCCGCGCCAGCTTCCGCCCGGCATGGATCCGGGCTTCAGCGAGACGGCGGCGTTCACCCCGCCCGCCGTGACCTTCCCCAACGGCTGCCAGGTGTGCGAGGTCGAGATCGACGAGGAGACGGGCGCGGTGCGCATCGTGCGCCATACCGTCGTGGACGACGTGGGACGCATGGTCAACCCGATGCTGGTGAAGGGCCAGATCCACGGCGGCGTCGTGCAGGGCCTCGGCCAGGCGCTCTTCGAGGACCTCGCCTATGACGCGGAGACGGGCCAGCTCCTGACAGGCTCCTTCATGGACTACGCGATGCCGCGCGCCGAGGACGTGCCGCTCTTCGACGTGGACGGGCACGAGGTCCCCACGCAGGTGAACCCGCTCGGCGCCAAGGGCGTGGGCGAGGCCGGCACCGTGGGCGCGTTGCCGGCGCTCATCAACGCCGTCAACGACGCCCTCGCCCCTCTCGGCGTCCGCCATCTCGACATGCCGATGACGCCGGCGCGCGTGTGGGGCGCGATCCGCGCCGCAAAAGACAACCGGAGGACGGAATGATGCGTGCGAGACGAACCTTCATCTGGGTCTTGTTAACAATCGCAATGACGGTGTGCTCGGCGGGGGCGGTGGAGGTCGGTGCGCCGGCGCCCGACTTCAAGCTGCCCAGCACCACTGGCGCCGACATCGCCCTCAGCGACTTCAAGGGCAAGAAGTGGGTGTTCCTGGAATTCTACGGCGCGGACTTCGTACCCACGTGAGCGGCGAACCTGTCGGCCAGGAAGGCCAACTTCAAGAGCTTCGAATCCCTCGGGGTCCAGATCCTCGGCCTCAGCGCCAACGCGACGTTTTCGCAGCAGACCTTCGCCGAATCGCTGAAGCTGCCGTTCCCCCTGCTCAGCGACTTTCCCGACCGCAAGGTCATCCGCGCCTACGGCATCCTCAACGAACGGTCGATGACCGCGAACCGGACGTTCTTTCTCATCGATCCCCAGGGTGTGCTCCGCAAGAAGTGGGTCATCGAGAACCCGACGACGACGGTGGTGTACAGCGACACCGTGCTGAGTGGGATCCGGGAGATCATGGGCAAGTAGTGACGATGATCAGGCGGTGGTCCTGGCTCGCGGGCGGAGCGTTCGCGGTTGCCCTCTGCGGCGCCGCGGGCGCCGACCAGGCAGCCGTGGCGGCCCTGCTCAAACCGCTCGACCTCCGTGGCTATCGGTCGGGCACCACGGCGCCCCACTTCGATGGCCGGACCCTCGACGGGGGCCTGTCGATGACGGACGTCCGTGGCAAAGTGGTCCTCGTGAACTTTTGGGCGAGCTGGTGTGCCGAGTGTCGTCCCGAAATGCCCGTCCTCGAGCGCCTCCATCGCGAATTTGGACGGCGGGGACTGGCTGTCGTCGGCATCAACGCCCGTGAAGAGGCGGCCAGAGTCCGGCGGTACGCCAGGGAGCTGGGTCTGACGTTTCCCCTCGTACTCGATTTGGACGGCACGATGAACGCGCGGTACGGCGTGGTCGGTTTCCCGACGACGTTCCTCGTCGGCCGGGATGGACGCGCCGTCGCCTTCGCTGTCGGGGCCCGTGAGTGGGGAGGCGTCGCTGCGTACGCGCTCATCGAGGCGCTGCTGGCCGAGCCGGTCCCGCGGCCGGGTGCGCGATGACGAGATTCCGATTCGGCCTGCTCGTGATCGGGCTCGTCTTGACCTCCGCCGGAGCCATGAATCAGGAGGTCGGGGCGCAAGCGGGGCGCCTCGTCAAGATCGGCGCCCTCACGGAATCGTGGGGGCCGACACCGGCCATCATCGGGCTTCGCGACGGCCTCCAGGCGCTGGGCTATCGCGAGAACGAACACTTCGTGATCGGGGTGCGCTTCACGCAGGGCGACGCCGCCGAGCTGCCGGTGGCCGCGCGCGAGCTGGTGCGGCACGGGGTGGACATCATCGTGACGAGCGACGCAAGCAACGCGGCGGTGGCGGCCAAGGCGGCGACGACGCGGATTCCCATCATCTTCATCGGCGGGAGCGATCCGGTGGGACTGGGACTGGTGAAGAGCTTCGCGCGCCCGGGCGGCAACGTCACCGGAATCGCCGATCTGGACGTCGAGCTCGTCCCGAAGCGGATGGAGATCTTCCACCAGCTCGTTCCGGGGCTGAAACGGGTCCTCCTGGCCTACGACGCGACGAGCGAACAGACCGTCGCCCAGCTCGGGGCCTACCGCGAGGGCGCGCGCCGCCTCGGCCTGACGCTGGTGGAGAAGCCGGTGCGGAGCCAGGACGAGGCGCAGGCGGTGATCGCCGGGATCCGTAAACAAGAGGTGGACGGGATCCTGTCGCCCCGGTTCCTGTCGTTGAACATCCCCGGCTTCATTCTGGAGGCCGGGTCCAGGCAGGGGATCCCGACGATGTTCCACACTGCGTTCTTCGTGGAGCGGGGCGGCCTGGCGAGCTACTCGCCTACCGCGCAGGGGTTGGGCCAGCAGGCGGCGCGCCTGGTGGACAAGATCCTCAAAGGCGCCAAGCCCGCCGATCTCCCGGTGGAGCAGCCGACCAACTTCGAGCTGGTCGTCAATCTCAAGGTCGCGGCGGCGCTCGGGCTCACGGTCCCCCAGTCGGTGCTGCTGCGGGCCGACCGGGTGATCCAGTAGATCGCTCGGCGCCTCAGAGGTCGTACCGGTATCGCTTGATAGCGTCCTCGTTCCACGCGAGGCCGTTGCCGGGCCGATTCGGGATGGCCACGTGGCCGTTCTTCACCTCGAAGGGCTCGGCGACGACGGGATCGGCCCAGTCCTGCCACTCCAGCCAGTGCGCCGTCTCGGTCACACGCATGAGGTGGGCGGCCACTTCCGGATAGAGGTGCGTCGATACCTGGACGCCGGCGGCGGCCGCGATCGGTACGGCCCGCAGCCACCCGGACACTCCACCGATCCGCATGAGGTCGGGCATCACGTAGTCGCCGGCGCGCATCTCGAGAGCTTGAAACAGGTCGCGAGGGCCGTAAAAGTTCTCGCCGAGCTGCACCGGTGTGTCGAGCTCGCGGGTGAGCTGGGCGTAGCCGGCGAAGTTGTCGTAGGTGATCGGCTCCTCGAACCAGTAGAGGCCCTGGTCGTCCAGCGCGTGGCACCGGTGGAGGGCGTCGCCCAGCGTGAGGCCCTGGTTGAAGTCCACCATGAGCTTCACGTCGTCGCCGGCGGTGCCACGCACGGTCTTGATCGCCCCCAGGTCGTCCTGCAGCCGATCGCGGCCCAGGCGCAGCTTCAACGCCTTGAAGTCGCCCTCGGTGACGAGCGCGGCCGCCTGTGCGCCGAGTGTCGCCACGTCGGTGAGCCACAGCCCGTTGCTGTTGTAGGCGGGAACGGGCGCCAGCGAGCCACCCAGGAACACGGCGAGCGGCATGCCGGCCGCCTTGGCGAGCGCGTCCCACGCCGCCATGTCCAGGCCGGCCACCGCAATCATCGTGATTCCCGCGTAGCCCACCAGGTTCAGCGACTTCCGCCCATTGTGAAAGTCATCGAGCGGCCGAATGGGCTGTCCCGCGCGGGTGGCGGCGAGGTCGTGGATGGCGGGAACGATGTAACGAGCGGCGTGCTTCAGGTAGGGCTCCAAGTAGCTCCGCCCCACGATGCCTTCCTCGGTATAGAGGTCGATGAGGATCATCGGCCATTCATCGAAGAGGCCGACTTTGGAGACGACGGGGCGCTTGAGGGGCACGACGACCGGCCTCACGTCGACCGACTTGAAGGTGAGCGTGTCGAACGTCATCGTGCTGCCTCCTGGCAGCGCCGCAGCGCTTCCTCCCGCAGCTTCACTTTCTGGATCTTGCCCGAGCTGGTCATCGGAAACTCCTCCACGAAGATGACGGCGCGCGGGATCTTGAAGCCGGCGATGCGGCCGCGGCAGTGGGCCATGACCTCGTCTTCGGTGATGACGTGGCCCGGCTCGCAGCGGACGAAGGCCACACCGACTTCGCTGAGCCGCGCGTCGGGATAGCTCACCACGGCGGCGACGTTGATGGCGGGGTGGGACATCAGATAGGCCTCCACTTCCATCGGGTCCACGTTCTCGCCGCCGATCTTGAGCATGTCCTTGTAGCGGCCCACGAAGCGCAGGTGGCCGTCGGGGCGCAGGATACCCATGTCGCCCGTGTGCACGAAGCCGTCGGCGTCGATGGTGGCCGCGGTGGCCTCCGGCTTGTTGTAGTAGCCCCGGGTGACCGTGTAGCCACGCACGAGGATCTCGCCCGGCGTGCCCGCGGGCTGATCGTGCCCCGTGACCGGGTCGACCACGCGGATCTCGTAGCCGGGCGCGGGGTAGCCCGAGGCCTCGCACGATTGCTCTTCAGTGGAATCGAGGGCGCCGATGGTGACGCCGACGCCGAACTCGCTCATCCCGTAGCCGGAGACGAGGGGGCCGAACAGCGTGCGCGCGCGGCGGGCGATCGGCGTCGAGCTCGACATGCCGGCGGCCAGGATGCCGGTGCGGAGGCTGGAGACGTCGCGCGGCTGCCGGTCGTGCGCCTCGCCCAGCTCCTTGTAATGCGTGTCGAAGCCGTGGATCACCGTCGCGCGCTCGCCGGCGATGAGGTCCAGGCTCTCGGTGGCGTCGAACGATTCCGTGAGCACCTGGCGGGCGCCGCTGATCATCGACGTCAGCATCCCCTCTGAGAACGCGAAGAGGTGGAAGAGGGGCAGGTACATCATGATGACGTCCTGCTCGGTGATGGCGAGACGGAAGGCGCGATCGGTCACGTTGCGGATCATGCGGTGGCTGTGCATGACGCCCTTGGGAAAGCCGGTCGTCCCCGACGTGTACATGAGAAAGGCGAGGTCGTCGGGATCGACGGCGTCCGCCCGCGCCGCCAGCGTCCGCCCCTCCACGCCATCGGCGCGCTCTAGCAGCTCGATCCATGGCACCGTGGCGGCGCGCCGCTCCTCGCCGAGCACCAGGAGGCGGTTGACCTTCGGCAAGCGGCTCGGGCCGCCCAGCGGCACCAGCTCGCGCACCATGCCCAGGTAGTCGATGGGCCCCGAGCGCTCGGCGAGGATGAGGGTGGTCGTGTCGGACTGATCGACGATGTACGCGACGTCCTCGGTGCGCAGTCGCGTGTTGACGGGCACGAGCACGGCGCCGATCTT
>CAYQQT010000081.1:6746-10821 GCA_964419375.1 uncultured bacterium | reverse complement strand
CCGAGAGGGCCCCGAGTGCTCCGCAGTGACGTTCAGCGCCCCGCGTGTTTCGCGAGGAAGTCCAGCGACAGCCGATTGAATTCTTCCGGACGCTCCCACATGTAGCCGTGGCCTGCGTCGGCGACGGTGTGGAATTCGGCGTGGGGCATGCGGGCGGCGATCTCGCGCGCAAAGCGCGGGGGCACCAGGATGTCGTGATCGGCGACGGTGATGAGCGTGGGGCAGCGGATGTCGCCGAGGCGGTCGAGCGCGTCGTGGGTGCGCACGGCGTCGCCCTGGCGCAGGAATCCCGTCAGCGACTGGGGATACGGGTTGGCGAGGCTGTTCTGGACGACCAGCTCCACCAGGTGCGGGCGCTCGTTGTAGGTGACGGGCGCGAAGAGCCAGAGCGCGATCGCGCGCACCCATTCCTCCCGCCCCATCGTCGAGCGCATCGTGCGCCACACGTCGCTGAGCGCGGTCATGTAGCGGTCCGGGCGTCCGTAGGTGGCGTGAAGCTGCAGCGTGCGCACGCGGCCGGGGTGACGCAGCGCCAACTCCTGCGCGATCATGCCGCCCATCGACACCGCCACCACGTGCGCGCTGTCGATGCCGAGCGCGTCGAGCAGCCCCGCCGCGTCGTCCGCCATCATCGTCGTCGTGTAGGGGACATCCGGCGTGCTGCTCTGCCCCACCCCGCGATTGTCGTACGCGACCGTCCGGTACCGCTCCGCGAAGGCGGGCATCTGCAGCCCCCACGCGAGGTGATCGCCGCCGAAGCCCATCACGAGCAGGACGGGCTCGCCCGCGCCTGCCTCCACGTAGTACATCGAGATGTCGCCGACGCCGACCTGGGGCATGGTGAGGCGGCGCTAAGTCGGATTATTCATGAGCGTCGCTCATGAATAATCCGCGCTAGGCGATGGCGACGCCGGTGCGCACCTGGCAGGCGACCCAGTGGCCGGGGGAGATCTCTTTGAGAATTTGCTCGTTCTGCGAGCACGAGGGCACGCGCAGGCTGCAGCGCGTGTGGAAGCGGCAGCCGGAGGGGGGGTTGATGGGGCTGGGCACATCGCCCTCGAGCAGGATGCGCTTGCGCTTCATGGTCGGATCGGGAATGGGCACCGCCGACAGCAGCGCTTCGGTGTACGGGTGCTTGGGGTTCGTGTACAGCTCCCTGGCGGGGGCGATCTCCACGATCTTGCCGAGGTACATGACGGCCACGCGCGTGGAGATGTGCTCGACCACGGAGAGGTCGTGCGCCACGAAGAGGTAGGTGAGCCCGAACTTCGCCTGCAGATCCTCGAGCAGGTTGATGATCTGCGCCTGGATCGACACGTCGAGGGCGGACACGGGCTCGTCCGCGATGATGAGCTTGGGGCTCACCGCGAGCGCGCGCGCGATGCCGATGCGCTGCCGCTGGCCGCCCGAGAACTCGTGCGGGTACCGGCGCAGGTGGTCGGCGGAGAGGCCCACCGTCTCCAGCAATTGCACCACGCGCTCTTCGCGCGCCTTGCGGTTGGGCGCGAGCTTGTGGATCACCAGCGCCTCACCGATGATCGAGCCCACCGTCATGCGCGGATTCAGCGACGCGTACGGATCCTGGAAGATGATCTGCATGCTCTTGCGCAGCCCGCGCATCGAGCGCTTGTCGATGTTGGTGATGTCCTTGCCCTCGAACCAGATCTCGCCCGACGTGGGCTCGATCAACCTCAAGATGGTGCGGCCGGTCGTCGATTTGCCGCAGCCCGACTCGCCCACGAGCCCGAGCGTCTCGCCCGCCATGATGTCGAACGACACGTCGTCCACCGCGTGCACGCGCGCGACTTCGCGCGAGAACAGTCCTCCCCGGATGGGGAAGTACTTCTTGAGGTTCTTGACCTTCAGGAGCGCGTCTGCCATGGGCGCGACCTCAGTAAAGGAAGCAGGCCACCTTGTGGCCCGGCCGGACTTCTTTGAGCGGCGGCGTGTTGTCGAAGTGCATGGGCTTGGCGAACGTGCAGCGCGGCGCGAAGCGGCAGCCCGGCTTCGCCTCGCCGCGCAGGGTGGGCACGGTGCCCGGGATCGGCTCCAGCTTCTGGCGCTTGAGGGCGGCGAGATCGATGCGCGGGATGGAGCGCAGCAGTCCCTGCGTGTACGGGTGCAGCGGCTCCTTGAACAGCTCGCCCACGGGCGCTTCCTCCACCACCTGCGCGCCGTACATGACGATCACGCGCTGGGCCGTCTCCGCGATGACGCCCATGTCGTGCGTGATGAGCAGGATGGCCATGCCGAGCTTGGCCTTCAGCTCGTTGAGCAGCTCGAGGATCTGCGCCTGGATGGTGACGTCGAGGGCGGTGGTGGGCTCGTCGGCGATCAAGAGATTGGGATTGCAGGAGAGCGCCATGGCGATCATGATGCGCTGCCGCATGCCGCCGGAGAGCTGGTGCGGATACTCCTTCACGCGCCGCTCCGCGTTGGGGATGTGCACGAGCTTCAGCATCTCCACCGTCTTGTCCATGGCGTCGCGGCGCCCCAGCCTCTCGTGCAGGCGCACCGCCTCCGCGATCTGCTCGCCCACCGTGAACACGGGGTTGAGGGAGGTCATGGGCTCCTGGAAGATCATCGCGATCTCTTTGCCGCGGATCTTCCGCATGGCGGAGGGGCTGAGCTCGAGCAGGTTCTTGCCGTTGTAGTGGATGCTGCCTTCCACGATGCGGCCGGGCGGCTGCGGGATGAGGCGCATGATCGAGAGCGCGGTCACCGACTTGCCCGAGCCCGACTCGCCGACGATGCCGAGCGTCTCGCCCTTGTCGATGTGGAAATCGATGCCGTCGACGGCGCGCACGACGCCGTCATCGGTGAAGAAGTGCGTCTTCAAGCCGCGGACGTCCAGCAGCCGTTCGGCCATGTGGGCTCCTACCAGGTCTTCGTGAGTTCGGTGAACGCATCGAGCGCACGCCCGATGTCGTCGGCATCGACGTCCTTGTGAGTGACGCAGCGGATGGCGGCGGGCCCCATCGCGTGTACCTTCACCTTGCGCGCCGCGCAGCCCGCCACCAGCGCCTGCGTGGCGGCGGCGGAGGCGGCGGCATCGCCGCGGCCCACCCGGAAGATGACGATGTTGGTCTGCACGCTGTCCAGGCCCACGGCGAGGCCCGGCCGCCTGGCGAGACCTTCCGCGAGCGCGCGCGCGTGCGCGTGGTCCTCGGCGAGGCGGTCCACCATGCGCTCGAGGGCCACGACGCCGGCGGCGGCGATGACGCCCGCCTGCCGCATGCCGCCCCCCAGCATCTTGCGCACGCGGCGCGCGCGCAGGATGAAATCGGCGGCGCCGCACACCACCGAGCCCACCGGCGCGCCCAGCCCCTTGGACACGCAGAACGTCACCGAATCCACCACGCGTGCGAAGTCGGCGGCGGGACGGCGCAGGGCGACGGCGGCGTTGAAGAGCCGAGCGCCGTCGAGATGCACGGGCACGCCCGCCTCGTGCGCGACCGCGGCCACCGCCGCGATGTCTTCCGGTGAGCAGCAGGTGCCGCCGTGACGGTTGTGCGTGTTCTCGACGCACACGAGGCCGGTCTGGGGCAGGTGGATGTTGGCCGGGCGCAGCGCCTCGCGCACCTGCTCGGGGGCGAGGAAGCCGCGCGCCGTCTTCGTGGGGCGCATCTGCACGCCGCCGATGACGGCGGAGCCGGCCACCTCGTAGTTGAAGATGTGCGAGTCGAGGTCGAGGACGACCTCCTGGCCCGTGCGCGTGTGCGCCACCACGGAGATGAGGTTGCCCATGGTGCCGGAGGCGACGAAGAGCCCGGCTGCCTGGCCCATGCGCTCGGCGGCGAGCGCCTCCAGGCGCTTGACGGTGGGATCCTCCTCCCACACGTCATCGCCCACCTCCGCGCGCGCCATGGCCTCGCGCATCTCGGGCGTGGGCAGCGTGAGCGTGTCCGAGCGGAGATCGACGACGTCGTGCACAGTCAGATCCTCCTCAGGTCCTTCTCACCGCTCGTCTCGCGGTGCTCGTCGCCTGCGGCTCCTCGGACACCGCTCGCCTCGCACTACCAGGTCCTTCTCACCGCTCGTCTCGCGGTGCTCGTCGCCTGCGGCTCCTCGGACA
>CAYQQT010000081.1:0-6646 GCA_964419375.1 uncultured bacterium | reverse complement strand
GTCTCGCGGTGCTCGTCGCCTGCGGCTCCTCGGACACCGCTCGCCTCGCACTACCGTTGGGCCCGCAGCCGCTGCACGGCACGCCGGCCCCACTCCGTGAAGCCGTACTCCGTCGCGAGCTGGCGCAGGAGCTCGGTACCCTCCTGCGCGCGACCCTCGCTGAAGTTTACTTCCGCGAGGACGTAGAGCGTCTCCGGGATGACCAGCGTGCGCGGGTACTCCTTGAGCACGAGCTCCAGGCGCTGGCGCGCCGCGCTGCGGTTGCCCTGGTTGAAGTAGTAGGTGGCCACCCACACTTCCTTTTGGGCCAGCCGCCCGCGGCACACGTCGATCTTCGCGAGCGCCTCCGTGGCGTAGCGGCTCTCGGGATAGTCCTTCACGAGCTTCTTGAACTGATCGCGGGCCTTGACGGTCAGCCCCTGGTCCTGCTCCACGGGCTTGACCTGGTCGTAGTAGCTCATCGCGTAGCGGTACTGCACGAGGTCGGCGATCTGGTGGCGCGGGTAGAAGGCGAGGAACGTCTCGAACTCCTTGGCCGCCTTGTCGAACTCCGCCTCGCGGTAGTAGGCCTCGCCCACCAGGAAGCGGGCGCGCGGCGCCAGCGACGAGTTCGGATGGCGCTCCACGATCTTCTTGAAGTCCTCGCGCGCATCGGCGTAGGTGCGCTCCTCCAGCTTGCGCTCGCCGAGCGCGTACAGCTCCTCGGGAGGCAGGATGGGCGTGGGGGCCGCCCGCAACCATGCGCAGCCGGCGGTGGAGAGGAGGACGAGGGCGAGGACGAATCGCATCATCGCTGAGAGGGTATAGCATATTTCGGCGCAGCGGGCCGCCTTGCTATTCCGCGCGCCGTTGTAGCGTGCGCACGCTGACACCGAGGACTCGTGCCGCCGCCTTCTTATCCCCCTTCGTGTCGTCCAGAACACGGCGGATGTACTCGCGCTCGAGCTCGGCGAGGGTCGGACGCGGACCGGTGCCGGGCGCCAACGCCGTCGAGAACTCAGTCTTGACGTCGGCGAGCGTGATGCATGGGCCGCGCGCGAGGGTCACCGCGCGTTCGACCACGTTCTCGAGTTCCCGGATGTTGCCGGGCCACCGATGCTGCTGGAGCCAGGCCATCGCGTCCTCGTCGAAGCCGTCCACGGCCTTACCGAGCGTGCCGGCCGCCCGCTGCAGGAAGTGGCCGGCGAGGAGCGCGATGTCCTCCGGGCGTTCACGCAGGCTCGGCAATCGGATCGGGATGACGGCCAGGCGGTAGTAGAGATCCTCGCGGAACCGTCCGCTTCGCACGAGGTCGGGAAGGTCGCGGTTGGTGGCGCTGATGAGGCGGAAGTCGACGGTGACTTCCTCACGCCCACCCACGGGCCGCACGACACGATCTTGAAGGACGCGCAGCAGCTTCGCCTGGAGCGCCACCGGCATCTCGGCGATCTCATCCAGGAAGAGCGTGCCCCCCTCCGCCTCCGCCACCAGACCCCGCCGCTTCTGCACCGCGCCGGTGAAGGCGCCTTTCTCGTGTCCAAACAGCTCGGATTCGAGGAGGGCGTCGGGTATGGCGGCACAGTTCACGGCGACGAATGAACGACCGGCGCGGGCGCCGTTCCAGTGGATGGCGCGGGCGACGAGCTCCTTGCCGGTCCCGCTCTCCCCGATGAGGAGCACGCTGGCGTCGGAGGCCGCCACCTCGCCCACCTGCTCGAGCACCGCTTTCATGGCCGGTGAGGCGCCGGGGATGCCCTCGAGCCGGTGACGGTCGCCGACTTCCTCGCGCAGGCGGCGGTTCTCCTCGCGCAGGCGGCGCTCATCGAGCGCGCGGCTGATGGCGACGTCGACCTCGGCCATCTTGAAGGGCTTGGTGAGGTAGTCGGCGGCGCCTTCACGAAGCGCGGCGATCGCGCTTTCGAGCGTGCCGAACGCCGTCATGAGGATGACGCGCGCCCGCGGCTGGTGCCGCTGCGCCTCGCGCAGCACGGCGAGACCGCCGGTGTCCTCCATCACCACGTCGGTGAGGACAACGTCGAAGGGCTCGGCGGCGAGCCTCGCGATCGCCAGCGCGCCGCTCGTCGCGGTCAGGACCGTCCACTCCTCGCGTGTGAGGTGGCGGGCGAGCATCTCCGCCATCTCGGCGTCGTCGTCGACGACGAGCACCCGCACGGGCTTCACGCTTCGACCTCCGAGGCGGGCAGCCACACGACGAAGACGGCGCCGCCTGCGTGGTCGGCGACCTCGATGGTGCCGCCGTGCTCGCGCACGATGTCGCGACAGATGGCGAGGCCGAGGCCGGTGCCCTCGCCCCGTGGCTTGGTGGTGAAGAAGGGCCTGAAGACCGCCGTGCGCAGCTCGGCAGGGACGCCCGGGCCGGTATCGGCGACCGCGATCGACACCCCGGGGCGTCCGTCGCGCCATTCTCCCCGTGCTGTGGCCTCCACGCGGCCGCCCGCCGGCGAAGCCTCGATGGCGTTGAGGAGCAGGTTGATGAGGACTTGCTGTAGCTGGTTGGCGTCGGCGAGCAGCGGTGGCAGGTCGGCGACCGTGCCGGCCTCCAGCGCAACGTCGCGCCGTCGGGCAGCATGGGCCATCAAGGCCACGGTGCGGTCGAACACGTCGGACAGGCGCACGGCAGCAAGCTCGGGCTTTTGCGGCCGCACGGTGTCGAGCAGCGTGGCGATGATCCCCGAGATGCGGTCGATTTGCGCGACGATACCGGAGAGGTCGTGGCGCGCGGGATCGTCCGGCGGCAGCCGGTCGAGCAGGTATTCCGCGCGGCCCGAGATGATGTTGAGCGGCGTGCCCACTTCATGCGCGAAGCCGGTCGCGAGGCGGCCCGCGACGGCGAGCGTTTCCATCCGTCGCACGTCGTCCTCCAGCTCGAGCGTGCGCTCGGTCTCCGCGACGAGGTCGCGTTGCGCAATCTCAAGACGCGTCGCCATCTCATTGAACGCCGAGGCGACGCGTCCGAGCTCATCGGGGCGCTCCACCGGCAGCCGCGCCCCCGACTGCCCGGAGCCGAGGCGTCGGATCCCTTCCATCAGACGACCGAGAGGGTCGAGGACCTGGCGCTGGAGCATGATGCCGGCGAGCGCGGTCACTGAGAGCGCCAGAACTCCGAGCCGTGTCAGCACGTCCCACTGGGCCGCGCGCAGCCGATTCTGGACGGCGTTGGCGACCTGGACGATCTCGATCACCGCCTGGGGCGTCTCGGCGGCGCCGCGGATGGGAACGAAGTAGTACAGCACCGGCGCGGCGCCCTCGTTTCGGTAGACGCCCTCGGCAACGCCGAGGTTCATTACGCGTACGAGCATGTCGGTCGGCAAGTCGTCACCGATGCGCAGGCGGTTCGACGCGAACATCGGCTGGACGTTCCGGTTGAAGACCCGGATGCGGTCGATCTCGTCCTGCGACTCGACGACCTCGGTGAGGATGCGCGTGATGTCGCCGAACTGCCGATCACGCCACGCATTCTCGACGGCGATCTGCAGCGCCTTGGCGGCCAGACCGATACCACGGCGATTGTTGTCGAGAAGCTCCTGCTCCTCCTGCTGCACGCGGACGTAGCCATAGATGCCGATGACGAGGATGAGCGGAATCAGGAGCACGAAGATCAACCGCAGCCTGAGCCCCATGACGCAGTTTACCCCGCGCACGGGTATGACGACCGGCGGTCATGCGCCCGCGCGCGGCCCACGACACTCTGTCGTCGTGACGACACGGTGACGCCTGGCACCGCCGCCGGAGGCAGGCCGCCCCGGGCTTTCACGGCATTTGGGCGGTCTGTGGCCGTGGCATGACCGTTGCGACACCCGGACGAGCATGACGCTCATACGTGCGGAACGCCGAGGCGAAGCACTCAAGGTCGTGGTCCTCGATACGTCGATGGAGCAGGGATGACGCGCCGCATCGTCCTGCGTGTGTCGCTGCACGCAGAGGACGACGCTGACGAGATCGAGCTGGCGCTCGTCGCGGAGACATGCCGTGCCGCAGAGGAGATGGTGGCATTGCGGACCTCACCGCCACCGGGCGTCCGCCTCCACGAGGACAAGGACCGACTGCGGTTTACGGTGACATGCACGATCGGACGGATGATCGACGCCGACCACGCACACCGGGAGCTCGCCAAACGCCTGCGCTCGCGTCTGCGCGCGATCGGCGTCGATCCGCGCCGGATCGTCATCGAATGCGGTCTCGCGTGGCAGGAGTCCGCGACGTCCGGCGCCACCGGAGACGCCATCGTCGGCTAGCGCTCATGTCATGGCTGGACTCGCTCCGCGGACTCCGCGCCGCCGCCCCCATCGTGCGATACGCGGGGGCCGCGGCCGTCGTCCTCGTGTCGCTGGCGGTTGGGATCGTGTCGGAGGGGCGATTGCCTCACGCAACGAGTGCCCCCCTCTTCGCGGCCGTCCTCCTCATCGCATGGCTGTTGGGCTTTGGCCCGGCCACCCTCGCGGCGGCGCTTGGAGGGACCGCGCTCCGGTATCTCGACGACAGCGCAGCGGGCTGGCACTTCGACGGGCGCGATGCCTCGTGGCTGCTGCTCTTCTTCGTCACGGTGCTCGCGATGGCGTGGCTGGCGTCGATGGTCCGTCGCCTCGAGGACGAGCGCCGCCATCTGCTTACACGCGAGCGTGCGGCCCGCGCAGACGCCGAGGAGGCGAGCCGCGACAAGGATAGATTCCTGGTGTTCGTGTCTCACGAGCTGAAGACTCCGCTCGGTGTGGTCCTCGATTGGCTCCACCTGCTGCGGACGGGCAAGCTCCGCGACGACCAGATCCCGGCCGCGCTGGAGACGATCGAGCGCAACACGCGTCTGCAGGCCAAGCTGGTGGCCGACCTGCTCGACGTCGCGCGTGCCGTCAGCGGCAAGGAGATCGACATCGCGATGCGCGAGGTCGACGTCCCCGAGGTCGTCCGGCACGTCATCGAGTCCCACCAGCCCCAGGCGAAGGCGGGAGGCGTCACGCTGGCCAGCCACGGCCCGGGCGCCACCACCGTCCTCGGCGACCCTGAGCGCCTTCAGCAGGTCGTGAGTAATCTCGTGTCGAACGCGATGAAGTTCACGCCCGCGGGCGGGCGCATCCACGTGGCGGTGACGAGCGACACCGGTGTCGCGCGCATCGTGGTGCACGACACCGGCGAAGGTATCGACGGCACCGTCCTGCCTCACATCTTCGAGGCCTTCCGCCAGGGCGAGCCGGGGCGGCGGCGGTCCGAGGGCATGGGCCTCGGCCTCGCCATTTCCAAGCACATCGTCGAGATGCATGGCGGCACCATCCGCGCCGAGAGCGCAGGGGCCGACCGGGGGGCGACGTTCATCGTGGAGCTGCCCCGCGTGGCGTGATGCCGCGGCGCCCCCCTGCGCTGACGCCGAGACGAGCTCTCACGCAAGGGTGATGCTTGTGAAGATGTCCTCATGATCGTAGTCGCCGACTGATGGCGGACAATCTCGCGCGAGTCGATCCGCACGCGATGAAGCCGTGCCGCTGCGGTCGAAGCGTCGAGGCGGCGCCCGGCCTCGCGGAGCCGTGGCCCGGCCTCGATTGCGACTGCTGTTCTGTCCCCATCCCCGGTGCGGTCCGCGGCACCGAAACGCTGCTGTGCCGCGGGTGCCGCCCGTGACCCGAGGGCGGTAACCGACCCTCCCCGGCCGAGAAATCCTTTGACTTCCGGGGCCCTGCCCGGTATTACGTGAAGCCACTTCCGCCCCTCAACGAGGAGGTTTTCCCGTCATGGCATTCCCGAGGATGATTCGCGTCCGGCAGACGTTTCCGCGCCCGCGCGTGGCCGACATCCCCGCCGCGGTGGCCCAGACGCTGGGCGACGCGGCGCTGCGCATCAAGCGGGGCGACACGGTGGCCGTGGGGGCGGGCAGCCGTGGTATCGCGAACATCGACGTCATCGTGGGCGCCACGGTGGCCTGGCTGCGGAACCTGGGGGCGCGGCCCTTCGTTTTCCCCGCGATGGGCAGCCACGGCGGAGGCACCTCGGACGGCCAGCTCTCCGTCCTCGAGCACTACGGCATCACCGAGGCCACCATGGGCTGCCCCGTCCGCGCCACCATGGACGTCGTGCAGGTGGGGGAGGCGTTCGGCCTTCCCGTGTGGCTTGACCGCCTGGCGGCGGAGGCGGACTGGATCGGCCTCGTCAACCGCGTGAAGCCGCACACCGACTTCAAGGGCTCCATCGAATCGGGGCTTTTCAAGATGATGACCATCGGCCTCGGCAAGCACAAAGGGGCCATCCAGTACCACCGCGCCAACATCCACCACGGCTACGAGACCGTCATCACCTCCGTCGGCCGCGAGATGCTCGCGAAAGCGCGCATCGGCTTCGGCGTGGGCATCGTGGAGAACGGCTACGACGAAACAGCGCACATCGAAGCGTTCAATGCAGAGAATCTTGAAGCGGGAGAGAGAAGGCTGCTAAAAGATGCACGCGAGTGGATGGCGCGCCTGCCCTTCTCGCCTATCGACGTCCTCATCGTCGAGGAGATCGGCAAGAACATCTCGGGAGCGGGCATGGATACCAACGTCATCGGACGGCCATCAAACCCGCACGAGCCCTTTCCCTCCCATCCGAAAATTCTCTGGATCGCCGCCCTCGACCTCACCGAGGAGAGCTACGGCAACGCCACCGGCATCGGCAACGCGGACTT
>CAYQQT010000080.1:0-10836 GCA_964419375.1 uncultured bacterium | reverse complement strand
GGCCTGCCGGGCGGTGCCCCGGAGGAAGCCCCCGCGGGGGTCCTTGCCGAAGTGCGCCTGGTACAGCGCCTCCCCCTTGGCGGCGCCGCGCTCGTCGGCGCCGATGTAGAAGCCGATGTTGGCGGTACGGGCGATCGTTGCCGGGTCGCGTCGTTCCTTCACGCACCACTCGTCGAGGATCAGGCTCTTGGCCTTCCACGCCGCGGGAGACTGGTTAGGGCGTGTTCCAGCCGTCGGCGTAACGGGCCACCGCGCGCAGCGTGCGCTTCTCGCCCCCGCCGCCGATCCAGAGGCGCACCTTCTTCTGTACGGGCTTGGGGTTGTTGCGCGCCTCGACGAGGCGGTAGTGCGTGCCCTCGAAGCTCGAGACCTTTTCCGCGGGGTCGAACAGCTTCTTCAGGCACTGCGCGTACTCCTCGAGCATGTCCTCCCGCACCCCGATCTTCTCGAAGGGGATCCCGAAGGCCTCGTACTCGTGCGCATGCCAGCCGGCGCCGATCCCGCACTCCAGGCGCCCGTTGGAGAGGTGATCCACCGTGGTGAGCGCGGCGGCGAGCACGCCCGGATTGCGGTAGTTGATGCAGTACACGAGGCTGCCGATGCGCACGCGCTTGGTCTCCAGCGCCGCCGCCGTCATCGTCGTGACCGCCTCGAAGCAGTCGAGATCGCCGCCCTGCGGCGGCGACTCCTGGAAGTGGTCGGAGACGGAGAACCAGTCGAAGCCCATGTCGTCGGCGAATTTCCAGAGCCGCCGCATCTCGGCCAGCGGCCCGCCCATGTGACCGATGTGGATGCCGAAGGTCATCGCCATGGACGTTACTTGAACGACCGGTCGAGGTGGACGTCGATGAGGGCGGGGCCGCCGCTCGCGAGCGCGCGCGCCACCGCCGGACCCACGTCGGCCGTCTTGTCCACGCGCTCGCCGCCGACGCCGAGCGACTTCGCGAGGCCGACGTAGTCGATGAACGGCTTGTCGAGGTCCATCGCCACGTAAACATCGTCCTCGGCGGAGAAGCCCTTCAGCGCGTGCGTGCGCTGCTTGAGGATCCGGTAGGAGGCGTTGTTGAGGATGACGTACACGACCGCGAGCGACTCGCGCGCGGCCGTCCACAGCGCCTGGTTCGTGTACATCGCGCTGCCGTCGCCGACGAGCGCGACCACGGGACGGCCGGGCAGCGCCAGCTTGACGCCCAGCGCCGCCGGCAGGCCCCAGCCGATGCCGCCGCCGCGCAGGCCGAAGAAGCTCTTGGCATCCGCGCACGGGAAGAACGTGCGCACGCCCGCCGCCGACGAGATGGACTCGTCCACGACGATCACGTCCTTCGGCACCGCCTGCGCCACCGCGTACACGGCGGACAGCGGTGAGATCGGCACCATGGAGGCCTCGCTCTGCGCGCGGGCGGCGAGGTCGGCGCGCTCGCGCTCGTGCGCGCCTCTCAGCGAATCACGGCGGCGCGCGGCGTCCTTGTGACCGCTCGCGCCCGAGTGGCGGCGGACGGCTTCGATCAGCTCGGGCAGCGTGGCCTTGGGATCGCCCTGGATGGCGACCTTGGCCGCGTAGTTCTTGCCCAGCTCCCAGGGATCGACGTCGATGTGCACGACGTCCAGACCGTGGGGCATGGGATCGACGTCGGAGGGCAGCGAGAGCGTGAAGAGGTCGCCGCCCACGGAGAAGAGCAGATCGTGGCGCATGAGGGCCGCCTTGATCTGCGGGCCGAGGCGCGGCATGGGGCCGGCGTACAGCGGATGCATGAAGGGGAAATTGCAGGTGGACGGCACGGTCTCGGTCATCACGGGGGCGCCGATGAGCTCGGCAAGCTCCACCATCTCGGCGAGGGCGCCGGAGTGCGCGACGGCGTCGCCGGCGACGAGGAGCGGCCGCTCCGCGCGCACGAGCATCCGCGCCGCCTCGTCGATGGCGTGACGGTCGCCCACCATGCGCGGCGCCACGCGGGTCGACGCGCCCAGCTCGAGATCGCGCTCGGCGTTCAGCACGTCCACCGGCAGCGAGAGGAACACGGGCCCCATCGGCTGCGACAGCGCCGTCTTCACCGCGCGCCGCACGATGCGGGGCAGGTCCTCGAGGCGGCGTGCCTCCGTGGTCCACTTCACGTACGGCTGCGCCACGGGCGGCAGCTCGGACCAGAGGATGGGCTCCGTCACCGTGAAGCTCTGGTCGTGCTGGCCGGCGGTGAGGAGCAGCGGCGAGTGCGCCTTGTAGGCGTCGTAGAGCATGCCCATCGCGTTGCCGAGCCCGGGCGAGATGTGGACGTTCACGGCCGCCAGCGAGCCGCTCGCCTGCGCGTAGCCGTCCGCCATCGCGATCGCCACCGCCTCCTGCAGCGCGAGCACGTAGCGGATGTCGGGCTCGCGCGCGAGGCCGTCCATGAGCGGCAGCTCCGTGGTGCCGGGATTGCCGAACATGACGGAGACGCCTTCCTGCTTGAGGATCTCGAGGAACGCTTGTTTGCCGGATATGTAGGGCATAGGCTCCCTTGTAGCACACGGCAGCGGCCGCGCGTACCCCGCTCACCCTTGATTCCCGCGGGGCCGGGTGAGAGTGTGGGGGGCGTGCCGCCCGAAGACGCAGTGTTTCTGCGCGCCGCGCGCCGCCAGCCCACGCCGTACACGCCCGTGTGGCTCATGCGACAGGCCGGGCGCTACATGCCGTCCTACCGCGCGATCCGCGCGCGCTACGCCTTTCTCGATCTCTGCAAGAGCCCGCAGGCCGCAGCAGAGGTCACGCTGCAGCCCGTGGAGCAGCTGGGCGTGGACGCCGCCATCCTCTTCGCCGACATCCTACTCATCGCGGAGCCCCTCGGCGTCGGCCTGGAGTTCGCCAAGGGCGAGGGGCCCGTCATCCATCGTCCCGTGCGCAGCGAGGACGACGTGGCGCGCCTCAAGCCCGTCGACGTCGAGAGCGCGCTCGGCTTCGTCTTCGACACCGTGCGCCTCGCGCGCCGCGCGCTCGCGGGCCGCGTGCCCTTGATCGGCTTCGCGGGCGCGCCCTTCACCGTCGCCTCCTACGTCGTGGAAGGCGGGCCCTCGCGCGATTACCTGTACACCAAGCGCATGATGTACGAGGCGCCCGAGACGTGGCGCCGGCTCATGGACGTGCTCGTGGATGCCTCCGCCGTCTACCTCAACGGTCAGGTGGCGGCGGGCGCGCAGGCGCTGCAGCTTTTTGATTCGTGGGTAGGTGTGCTGTCCGCCGACGACTATCGCGCCTTCGTGCTCCCGCACACGCGCCGGCTCATCGCCGCCCTCACGCCGGGCGTGCCCGTCATCCATTTCGGCACGGGCACGGCCGCGCTGCTGCCGCTCATGCGGGACGCCGGCGGCGACGTCATCGGGCTCGACTGGCGGGTGGACCTCGACGCGGGCTGGGCCGCCGTCGGCCACGACCGTGCCGTGCAGGGCAATCTCGATCCCGCCCTGCTCCTCGCGCCGCCGGCCCGCTTCCGCGGCCCCGTGAAGGCGATCCTCGCCCGCGCGGGCGGCCGCCCCGGGCACATCTTCAACCTCGGCCACGGCGTCCTCCAGCAGACGCCGGTCGAGCACGTGAAGGCGCTCGTGGAGATGGTGCACGAGCTGAGCGCCTGCGGGTAGGCGATGGCCGCCTTCGACGCGGTGATGCTCGTGGCGTTCGGCGGACCGACGGGCCCCGACGAGATCAGGCCGTTCCTGGACATCGTCTCGCGGGGCCGGCCCATTTCCCCGAAGCGTCTCGACGAGGTCGCGCGTCACTACGAGCGCATGCCGGGCGGCCGCTCACCCCTCAACGACCTCACCGGAGCGCAGGCGCGCGCGCTCACCGCCGCTCTCGAGCGTGACGGTGTGCGCCTGCCGGTGTTCGTGGGCATGCGGAACTGGCATCCGTTCCTGCACGAGACGCTCGCCGACATGGCGGCGCGCGGGGTGCGGCGCGTGCTCGCCATCATCCTGTCGCCGATGCGGACGGAGGCGTCCTGGGAGCGCTACATCCAGAACGTCACCGACGCGCGCGCGCGCGTGACCGGCGCTCCCGAGGTGGCCTTCGCGCCGCCCTGGTCCGAGCACCCGCGCTTCATCGCGGCCGTCGCCGACCGCGCGCGCGCCGCCCTGGACACGATCGCCGCCGCGCGCCGCCAATGGACGCCGCTCGTCTTCACCGCCCACAGCGTGCCGGTGGCGATGGCCGAGGCCTCTCCTTACGTCGAGAACCTCACCGGCGCTGCCCGCGCCGTCGCCGCCGCCCTCGAGCATCCGCGCTGGTCCATCGCCTACCAGAGCCGCAGCGGCTCCCCGCGCGAGCCGTGGCTCGAGCCCGACGTCAACGACGTGGTGAGGAGTCTCGCCGGCGACGGCGAGAGGGACGCCGTCATCGTGCCGGTCGGCTTCGTGTGCGATCACGTCGAGGTGCTCTACGACCTCGACATCGAAGCGACAGGGATCGCCGCCGGCCTCGGATTGACGCTGCACCGCGCCGCCGGCGTCAACGACCATCCCGAGTTCATCGCCATGCTCGCCGATCTCGTGCGCACCGCCATCCGGCTGTGAACGTCGTCGTCATCGGCGGCGGGATCGCAGGGCTGGCGGCGGCGCATCGTCTTCAAGAGCTTGCGCGCGAGCGCTCCACGTCCCTGGCGCTCACGCTCATCGACGGCCGCGACCGCCTCGGCGGTACCATCGCCACCGAGCGCGCCGAGGGCTTTGTCGTCGAGGCGGGACCCGACTCCTTTCTTTCCGAAAAGCCGGAAGCGCTCGCACTGTGCCGGCGGCTGGGCGTGGAGGACCGTCTCCTTCGCACGGACGACCGCTTCCGCAAGGTCTTCGTCTGGCATCGCGGGCGCCTGCACCCGCTGCCCGCCGGCTTTCAGCTCCTGGCGCCCACCCGCGTCCTGCCCTTCGCCACGTCGTCGCTCTTTTCGTGGCGCGGAAAGCTCCGCATGGCGATGGACCTGCTCACGCCGCGCGGGGGCGGCGGTGACGAGAGCCTCGGCGCCTTCGTGCGCCGGCGGCTGGGCGCCGAGGCGCTCGAGCGCGTGGCGCAGCCGCTGGTGGCGGGCATCTACACGGCCGATCCCGACGACCTCAGCCTCGCCGCCACCATGCCGCGCTTCCTCGACCTCGAGCGCACGCAGCGGTCCATCATCCTCGGGCTCTGGCGCGCGGCACGGCGCACGCCCCAGCCGGGAACGAGCGGCGCCCGCTGGAGCCTCTTCGTGAGCTTCAAGGACGGCATGGAGGAGCTGGTGGCGACCCTCGCCTCGCGGCTGCCGCCGGCCGCCGTCGTGCTCAAGGACCGCGTGAGCGGACTCGAGCGCGACGGCGTCCGCTGGCGCGTGGCGACGGCGGAAGGCGGCCGCTTCGACGCCGACGCGGTCATCGTCGCCACCGAGTCCCACGCGGCGGCCCGGCTCACGCGCGACGTCGATCCCGCGCTGTCGATGCTGCTCGCCGAGATCCCGTACGCCTCCGCGGCCACCATCTCCATGGGATGGGCGCGCGCGGAAGTGCCGCATCCGCTGGATGCCTTCGGCTTCGTGGTGCCGCGCACGGAAGGGCGCGCGCTGCTGGCGGCGACGTTCTCGAGCGTGAAATACCCGGGGCGCGCGCCCGAGGGCGCCGTCCTGCTGCGCTGCTTCGTGGGCGGCATGCTGAACGCAGGCGTGCTCGACGAGGACGACGCCTCGCTCGTGGCCCGCGCCCGCGAGGAGCTGAAGGCCGCGCTCGGCATCACGGCGCCGCCGCGCATGACGCGCGTGTGGCGCTGGCCGGCCTCCATGCCGCAGTACCGCGTGGGCCACCTCGCGCGCGTGGACAGCATCGAGCGCCGCCTCGCCGCCGCTCCCAGCCTGCTGCTCGCGGGCGGGGCGTACCGCGGCGTCGGCATCGCCGATTGCGTCCGCTCCGGCGAAGCGGCGGCCGAGCGCGTTTTCACGATGGGGGGCCTCGAAGGGCCCCCCAAGCCCCCCGACGCTCGGTAGCGTCGCGGCGAAGCCGCGGCGCTCCTCGAGGCCCCTGACGATCGGCCTCGGCACTTCTCGATAACTAATCTCGCAGCCGCGCCATGGTCCGGTAGTCCTCGGTCATTGCTCTCAGGTGCGCCCTTGCACCGCGGTCGAGGTCCTTTCCGACGACGCCGACCAGTTCCTGGAGCACGTTGACGTGACGTGCGCGCGTCGCGGGCACGGTGATGGCTTCCATCAGGAGGCGGCCATACTCGGCGAGGAGCGTGCGCGTGACGGTGCGCCCGGCGCGGGCGACGAGACGGTCGAGGCCGGCCTCGCGCGAGGGGCTGTGCGCGCGAAGGGCGGGCTTCTGCGCGGCGTGGAAGGCGACGAGATCGCGCGGGCGCGGCGCGCGCGCCACGAACGCGCGCCAGCGGGCGGCGGTGAAGAGCCGCTCGATGAAAGTCTCGCGAATGGACGCGTCCTGCAGCCGGCCCTCTTCCTCCATCGGCAGCGTCGGCAGCCGTCGCGCGAGCGCCGCCGCGTACACGCCGCGTCCGAGACGTGGGCGCCGGCCATCCTCGCCGTGGATGGGCACCTCGAACAGCCCGCACGAGGGCGAGGCGCGCTTGAGCACGTAGCCGTCGAGGCCGAGCGCGGTCAGCTCGCGCGCCTTCGCCTCCGCGAAGCGCTCCATGCGGCGCGTGAGGTCCGCTCCGCTCGTCTGCGCCACGAGCCGTGGCGCGCCGGCGTCGTTGCCCACCAGGCGTATGGGCTCGCGCGGCGTGCCGAGGCCGATCTCCACCTCGGGGCACACGGCAACCCACTCCACGAACAGTCCCAGGATGTCGGTCAGGAAGGCGTCGCGCTTGTGGCCGCCGTCGTAGCGCACGCGCTCGCCGAGCAGACACGCGGAGACGCCGACACGGATTTCGCGCGCTTTCATTACATGGGAGGCCTCGAAGGGCCCCCCAAGCCCCCCTACGCTCGGAAGCGCCGCGGCGAAGCCGTGGCGCTCCTCGGTGCCGGAGAGTAGTCTACCCGCGATGCCGATCCTCGACGCCCGGACGCTGGAAGACACCACCCGGGACATCTTCGTCGCTCTCGGCGCTCCGCGCGAGGACGCGGCGTGGATCGCCACGCTGCTGGTGCGCGCCAACCTGCGCGGCCACGACTCGCACGGTGTCATCCGCGTTCCGCAGTACGTGGCCTCGGTGAAAGCGGGCGACACCGTGGTGACGCCCACCATCACGGTGCCCATCGACGCGCCCACCCTCGCCGTCGTCGACGGCGGCCGCGGCTTCGGCCAGGTCGTCGCGCGGCGCGGGATCACGATCGCCATCGACAAGGCGCGCGCGCAGGGGCTGGCGGCGGTGGCGCTGCGCAACACGAACCACGTGGGCCGCCTCGCCGACTACGCGGAGATGGCGGCCGCCGAGGGGCTCATCGGCCTCGTGTGGGTGAACGTGCCCATGGCCCTCAACGTGGCGCCGTGGGGCGGCGCCGCCCGCCGCCTGGGCACGAACCCGCACGCGATCGCGTTTCCCGGCCCCGGCGGCACGGTGGCGGTGTCGCTCGACTTCGCCACCAGCGTCATCGCCGAGGGCAAGCTGCGGGTGAAGTTCAACCGCGGCGAGAATTGCGCGCCCGGCATCATGCTCAACGGCCGTGGCGAGCCGTCCATCGACCCGCGCGAGTTCTACGCGAATCCGGTAGGCACGCTGCTGACGGCGGGCGAGCACAAGGGTTTTGGCCTCTCTCTGGCCATCGAGATCCTGGCCGGCATCCTCTCCGGCACCGGGGCGGCGCGTGAGGCGCAGGGGCCGTCGCAGAACGGCACCCTGATGATCTGCATCGATACGAAGCGCTTCCTGCCGCTGGCGGACTTCCACGCGCAGGTGTCCGACCTCCTACGCTTCGTGCGCTCGGCGCCGCTCGCGGCCGGGGCCAAGGAGATCCTGATTCCGGGCGAGCCCGAAGAGCGCATGGCGCGCGAGCGCGGGGCGAACGGCATCCCGGTCGAGGACACCACGTGGGAGCAGATCCGCACGTGCGCCACGGAGGCGGGCGTTCATGCTTGAGGTCGTCACCATGAAGGAGATCGACGCCATCTTCGAGATCACGGATGCGCTCGGCGTGCATCGCGAGAGCCTCGTGATCCCCCTCGGGCCCGCCACGCCCGGCAAGGTGCGCAAGCTGCCGAGCGGCAAGCTCGAGATCACGGTGGACGCCGAGACGCCCATCGAGGAGTGGGTGAAGGGGCTCCCCGCGCTCATCGCCGCCGCCCAGGGGAAGTAAGGTCGCGCTCAAGCGCGAGCTGGGGGTCGTCCCGCTCGCCGCCATCGTCTTCTTCAACGTCAGCGGCGGCCCCTACGGCATCGAGGACATGGTGCCGGCCTTCGGACCCGGTCTCACCCTCATCCTGCTCGTGCTCACGCCGATCTTCTGGAGTCTGCCCGTGTCGCTCGCGATGTCGGAGCTGGCGTCCGCCATGCCGGACGAGGGCGGCTACGTGACGTGGACGACGCGCGCGTTCGGCCCCTTCTGGGGATTCCAGGTGGGCTGGTGGAGCTGGATCGACAGCTTCGTGGACGTCGCCGTGTACCCCGCGCTCTTCGTGGAGTACGTGGCCTTCTGGTGGCCGGCCGTCACACCGCTGGAGCGCTGGCTCCTCGCCCTCGCGTTCATCGCCGTCCTCACCGCGCTCAACCTCATCGGCGTGCGTCCCACCGGGCGGGCGGCCGTCGCGCTGTCCGTTCTCGCCCTCGTCCCCGTCGCCGTCCTCGTGGTGATGGCCGTGCCCGCCATGAGCGTGCGCCCATGGCGGCCGCTGGTGGCGGAGGGACAGACCCTGCTGTCCGGGGTGGGCGTCGGGCTCGCGGTCGTGATGTGGAACTACTCCGGGTGGGATACGCCGTCCACGGTGCTGGGCGAGACGCGCGCGCCCGAGCACGCGTTCCGCCGCGCCGTGCTCCTCGCGCTGCCGCTCATCACCGCGGCCTACGTGCTGCCGGTGGGCGCCGCGCTCGGCGCCGGCGCCACGCCGTGGAGCTCGTGGACGACGGGCACGCTGCCCGTGATCGCGCAGGCGATCGGAGGCGCTCCTCTCGGCCACGCCGTCGCCGCAGGCGCCGTGGTCAGCACCGCGGGCCTCTTCCTGGCGCTACTGCTGACGAACTCCCGCCTGCCGTACGTGCTGGCGCGCGACGGCATGATGCCCCAATGGCTCGCCGGCGTGCACCCCCGCTTCGGCACCCCGTGGCCCGCCATCCTCATCTCGTCCGCGCTCTACGCCGCCTTCGCCGCCTTCTCCTTCAAAGAGCTCATCGTCCTCAACATCTGGCTCTACTCCCTCGCATTGATGGTAGAGCTCGCCGCCTTCCTCCGCCTCCGCACGACAGCACCGCACATGCCCCGCCCCTGGCGCGTCCCCGGCGGAACGCCCGCCGCATGGCTCGTCGCCGCCTCCCCCGCCGCCTTCGCAATCGTCGCGATGGCGACAGCAGGCTGGCTCAACACCCTCGCCGGAATCACCGCCGCCCTCACCGGCCCACTCGTGTGGACGATGATGCGCAGGCACAACCGCCGCCGCGCATAATCCTCCCCGCGCGCAGCGAAGCGCAACGCAAGAGGTAAGCGTTGTCGGAGACGAGGAGCGCCACGGCTTCGCCGGGGCGCTGCCGAGCGCATGGGGGCTTGGGGGCCCTTCGAGGCCCCCATGTCCATCGGTCCGCCGACCCGTTCCTTGCCATCCAGGACAGCGCGCTACGCTTGGTATGGAACACGGTGAACCCAGGCAGGCGCTCAACCACGTGGTCGCCGGACCCCGCAGCCCCCCCGGCGCGCGCCGCGGGTCGCGGGACCGGTGATAGCTACCGCTTACGCCGCTGCTCGAGACGCTTGAGGATCGCTTCCGCCTGCTCGATGTTCTTGCGCGCGGAAGCATGCCGCGGGTCGAGGTCGAGCACGAGCTTCCATTCGGTGATCGCCTCTTCCAGCTTTTCTTCGCGATAGAACCGCAACCCCTCCGCGTAGTGCTGCTGCACGGACCGGGTCCGCGCCTGGCGCAGGAGCGCCGCCGAGTCCTCGTAGTTGGGCGCCAGCTTCGCGAGCTGGGTGAGCGCCTTGTACGATTCGTCGTAGTTCTTCTGCTCGAGCTGGCTCTTGCCGAGCGAGTACAGGATGGACTTCTTGAGATCGACGCCCTCGGGATGGCGCGGGTTGCTGGCCAGCAGCCGGTCCACGTCGGTGAGCGCCTCCGCGTAATTCTTGTTCTCCACCGCCTCCTTCGCTTCCGCCAGCAGGGGATCGACCTCGGGCGCGAGCTCCTCGCGCGGCGGTACCGAGGGGCGCGGCGTCTCGGGGGCGGGGCCCGGGATGGCGGCGACCGCGGGCGCGGGGACGGAGAGCAGGAAGGGCAGACCCGGGATCTCCGGCACGCGCAGCGAGGAGCCGACGACGAGACGCGGGTTGCGCGGAAGCTGGTTGATCTCCCAGATCACTTCCGAGCGCGAGCGGTCGCCGTAGTAGCGCTGGGCGATGGAGCCGAGCGTGTCACCGCTGTGCACGGTGTGGGTGACGAAGCGGACGTCCTTCACGTCGTTGCGCAGCGTCTCGAAGGCAGTCGCGTGGCGGGGATCGAGCGCGAGCGCGGCGAGGAAGTGCCGGCGCGCCTCCAGGTGCGCCTCGCGCGCCAGCGCCGCCCGTCCCTGCTGGACGCGCTCGGCCACTTCGCGCTCGATGCGGGCCTCCAGCCGCCGCTTCACCTCGACCACCGTGGTGTCGCCGGGGTCGATGGTGAGCGCGATCGCCCACTCGTCGAGCGCGGCGCGCAGGGCGCCTTCCCGCTGCAGCCGCTCCGCCTTTTCACGGTGCGGCGCCGCCAGGGCCTCGCGCGGGGCAG
>CAYQQT010000079.1:0-10868 GCA_964419375.1 uncultured bacterium | reverse complement strand
GAGGACCCCGGCCGCGAGCAGCAGGCCGAAGACCGCCGTCTTGCGCCGCCACAGCTGGCGCCACACCCGGCGCGTGGGCGCAGCACCCGCGAGCACGCCCGCCGCAGCACCGGGGACGGCCCCCGGCACCGGCTCAGCGACGGATGCGCGGATCGAGGAATCCATGCAGGAGGTCGACGATCAGGTTCACGGCCACGAAGGCGGTGGCGAGGAAGAGCGTGGTGCCGGTGATGACGGGAAAGTCGCGCTTCTGGATCGACTCCAGCAGCAGCCGTCCGATGCCGGGCAGGATGAAGATCTCCTCGGTGAGCACGAGGCCGCCGATGAGCACGCCCACCTGCACTCCCGTCACGTTGAGGACGGCGATGAGTGAGTTGGCGAGCACGTGACGGAAGATGACGCGTCCCTCGGGCAACCCCTTGGAGCGCGCGGTGCGCACGTAGTCGAGCCGCAGGTTCTCCAGCATCGAGGCGCGCGTCATGCGCACGATGAGCGGCAGCACCGTCAGCGACAGCACGAAGGCCGGAATGAGCATGAGCGTCACGTTGCGCCGCGGGTCCTGCGTGAACGGCACGTAGTCGAGGATGGGCATGCCGGGCCACACGAGCGAGCCGAGGAGCACGGTGAGCGTGGCCACCCAGAAGTTCGGCACGGAGTAGCCGAGCACGGAGCCGAAGCGGATGCCGGCATCGGTCCAGGTGTCACGCCACACGGCGGAGGCGGTGCCCACCGGGATGCCGACGAGCAGCGCGAAGCCGATGGCGAGGCCGGCCAGCTCCAGGTTGACGGGCAGGCGCCGCAGGATCTCGTCGAACACGGGCTTGCCGGACACGAAGGAGCTGCCGAGGTTGCCGCGCAGCGCGCCCGCGAGCCAGAGCACGTACTGCTCGGGAATCGGACGGTCCAGACGCAATTGCTCGCGCAGGCGGGCGGCCGCGTTCCTGTCACCGAACGCCTGGTCCCCGGAGACGATGTCGACGATGTCTCCGGGGACCAGGTGCTGCATCGAGAAGACCAGGATCGAGACCCCGAACAGGATCGGGACCAGCGAGACCAGGCGTACGGCGAGGTAACGCTGCATTCGGCCCCGGTCGGCCTACTTTTCCAGCCAGGTCTGGCGCAGGTACACGCGGGAGGCGTTGGCCATCGGCTCGAAGCCCTTGAGCGTGGGCCGCCACACGTTGTAGCGCGTGCGCATCGCGTAGGGCCAGATGATGGGCACCTCCTGCGCGTAGATCCGCTGCAGGTCCTGCCACAGCGCCACGCGCTTGTTGACGTCCACGGTGGCGCGCTGCTCGTTGAGCAGCCGGTCCACCTCCGCGCTCGCGTAGCCCCCCGCGTTGATGGAGCCCTTGCTGTGGGTGGTGTCGAACACGTAGCCCTCGGGGTCCGCGTACCAGATGCGCGCGAACGCGATCGCCTGGAAGTTGCCCTTCTCGCGGAAGGTCTTCAGCAGCGCGCCCCACTCCACCTGCTCGATCTTCATGGTGATCCCGGCCTTGGCGAGCTGGCGCTGGATCACCTGCGCGGCCGGAACGTAGTCCGGGCTGTGCGGCGACGTCTTGAACGTGAACTCGAAGCCGTTGGGATGGCCGGCCTCGCGGAGCAATCGCTTGACGAGCTCGTAGTCCTGCTTGTAGAAGGGCAGCGCCGCCGTCTCCGCCTCCGACAGCACGTAGGGCGCGGTGGCGGGCGGCAGGCCCGTCGTCAGCTTGCCGCGCCCGAGGAGCACGGTGTCGATGATCTCCTGGCGGTTGAGGGAGGCGGCCACCGCCTGGCGCAGCTTCACGTTGTTGAAGGGCGGCTCCTTGGTGTTGAGCCAGATGTAGAGATGCCGGGCCTCCGGCGTCTCCGACCAGCTCAGCCCCTTCTCGCGGCGGGCGAGCTCCTCGATCTCGATCGCCTTGATCCACGTGAGATCCACGGTGCCGCGGCGCAGCGCGGCCAGGCGCGACGACTCGTCCTTGATGATCTTGATCGTGAAGCCGTCGAGGTAGGGCAGCCCCGGCTCGTAGTAGTGCTCGTTGCGCACGAAGCGGGCGAAGTCACCCGGCACGTGCTCGGCGAGCTTGAAGGGCCCCGTCCCCACCATCACCTTCTGCAGCGAGCCGTGCTTGTCCACTTCCTCCTTCGGCACCACGTAGCTGGCGCGGCCGGTGATCCCGCTCAGCAGCGCGGCATTCGGCCGCCCCAGCGTCAGGCGCACCGTGTGGCGATCGACGACGTCGATCTTCTCCACGTCCGCATACGTGTCGCGCACGGGCGAGCCGTTCTTGGGATCGCGGATCCGCTCGATGGAGTAGCGGACGTCCTCCGCCGTCATCTCGCGCCCGTTGTGGAACTTGACACCCTTGCGCAGGCGGAAGACGTACGTGGTGGGGGTGGGGACCTCCCACGACGTAGCGAGGTCGCCCTCGATCTCCATCTTCGCGTTGAACCGCGTGAGACCGCTGTAGGCGTGCTCGTAGAAGTTCGAGGAGGCGAAGGCGAACGAGAGGTGGGGGTCGAGCCCCACCGCGTCTTCGTCGTTGCCCACCACCAGGCTGCCGCCGCGCTTCTGCGCGAACACCGGCACCACCGCCCACGCGGCGGCGACGAGAACCACGAGCGCGCCCACCATGATCCGTCTTGTCATACCGTGCCCTCCTTTTCGAAAACGATCTCACCACCGATGATCGTGCGCTCCACGGCGATGTCCTTGATCGACCACGGCTCCACCGTGAGCGGATTGTGCCCGAGTACCACGAGGTCTGCGAGCTTGCCCGACTCGATGGAGCCCTTGCGCGCTTCCTCGAAGGCCGCGTAGGCGCCGTTGATCGTGTACATGCGCAGCGCTTCCGCGGCCGTGATGCGCTCGGCGCCGCCGATGTCGGCGCCCGTGCGCGTGCGCCGCGTCACCGCGCACGCCATGCCCCACAAGGGATTGGACGGCCACACGGGGTCGTCCGGGGTGCACACGGGACAGTCGGAGTGCGCGCACGGGCGCAGGCCGAGATCGATGGCCGTGCGCGCGGGCACCATGCGCTCGGCGCGCTCGCGGCCGATGAACTCCCCGATGTGCTGATCACCCCAGAACCACGGGTGAAAGAGAAAGAAGTTCGGAATGATGCCCAGCCGCTTCATGCGCTTCAGATCGTCGAGCGTCGGGCACAGCGCGTGCTCGATGCGGTGCCGTGGATCGGCTCGCGGATGCGCCTGCATCGCGTGCTCGATGGCGTTCACGGCCATCGTGATGCCGTAGTCGCCCTGCGCGTGGATGGCCACCTGGTACCCCAGGCGGTGGGCGTCGAGGACGGCCGCGTTGGCGGCGTCCTGCGAGTATCGCAGACCTTCGTGGCCACAGGTCTCCCGCGTGAGGTACGGCTCGCGGAACGCGCACGTGAAGCACTGGATGGAGCCGTCCATGAAGAGCTTCACGGCGCCCATGCGCAGGCGATCGTCGCCGAAGCCGGTGCGCAGGCCG
Source organism: uncultured bacterium (assembly GCA_964419375.1). Lineage (GTDB taxonomy): Bacteria > Methylomirabilota > Methylomirabilia > Rokubacteriales > CSP1-6 > JBBDXO01. Next base: position 7,405 of record CAYQQT010000079.1, on the reverse strand, counting down.
CGGTCGTGCGCGAGCGCGAAGTCCGCGTACACCATCAGGTAGACGCGCACCCGGAACGTGTTGTCCCGCACCGACTCCTGCACGGCGCGGTAGGATTCGGGACGCGGCGTGGCCCCCGCGTCGTGCACGGAAGTGACCCCCAGCCGCAGGTACATGGCGTTGATGGTGGCGAGGCCGTGCTTGAGATCCGCGAGGGTGGCGGCGGGCGGCGCGTACCGGATGGAGACGACGTCGCGCAGGACGCCCGTGAGCTCGCCGGTGCCGGGGTCGCGATCGATGACGCCGCCCTCGGGATCGGGTGTGTCGCGGCCGATGCCGGCCGCCGCCAGCGCGCGCGAGTTCGCCACGCAGGCGTGCCCGCCGCGGATGGTGATCATCACCGGGTGGTCGGGCGCCACCGCATCGAGCTCGAGCCGCGTGGGCCAGCGGCGCTCCTTCATGCCGTGGGGATCGAAGTTGCGGCCGCCGATCCATTTTCCGGGCGGCGTGTCCGCCGCCCTGTGTCGAACCGTCTTTAGGAGATCGTCGATGGACGGGTTCAGCTCCGCGGCGGTGTTGAGCTGCTCGAAGCTGTAGCGGAACTCGCCCACGTGGACGTTGTGGGTGTGGGAGTCGATGAAGCCCGGGATGACGGTCTTTCCCGCCAGCTCCAGCACCCGCGTGTCGGGGCCGGTCATCCCCTCCACCTCCGCGTCCGAGCCCACGGCGACAATCGTCCCACACCGCACGGCCACCGCCTGCGCCACGCTGTCGCGCGCGTCCACCGTGAGCACCGTGGCCCCGCGCAGCACCAGATCCGCGTAAAGGCCGCTCACGCCGCTTGAATTACATGGGGGGCCCCGAGCGGGCCCCCCAAGCCCCCCGCACGTTCGGCAGCGGCCCGGCAAAGCCGGTCCGCTCCTCGGTCGCGCGCGTTATCCATCGACGGGGTCGTGCAAAGCCTCGCGCGCGGCGTCGAGGAGGCAGGTGATGTCAGCCTCGGTGTGCGCGAGCGACAGGTAGAGCTTGGTGGACATCGGGTTGAGGAAGATGCCGCGGCGGAAGAGGCCGAGCAGGAAGGCGCGCGTGCGCCGCCGGTCGGCGCCGAGGGTCGAGCGGTAATCCGTCACCGCCCGGTCGGTGAAGACGACGGCCGCGAGGGGGCCGTCCCCCTGCACCTGCGCCGTCACGCCCGCCTCCGCCAGCACGGCGCGCAGCCCGCTCCGCAGCGCTTCGCCCGTACTGAAGAGCCGCTCGTACGTTCCCGGACCTCGCAGCTGAGCGAGTGTCGCCACCGCCGCCGCCGTCGACACCGGGTTGCCGCCGAGGCTGGAGGCGAACCAGACGTACCCCGCGGCGCCGAGCCGGTCCTCGCGCACCAGGTCCATGACGTCGCCACGGCCCGCGATGGCGCCCAGTGGGCAGCCGCCGCCCATCGCCTTGCCGAAGGTGGCGAGGTCGGGCCGGACGCCGTAATAGGCCTGCGCGCCGCCATAGGCGAGACGAAAGCCCGTCACCGTCTCGTCGAAGACGAGCAGGCTGCCTGTCGCCTCCGTGAGCGCGCGCAGACCGGCGAGGAATCCCGGCACGGGCGGCGTGCAGCGGTGCAGCGGCTCCACGATGATGCCGGCCACCTCATCACGGTGCGCCTTGACGATCGCCTCGGTGGCGGAGAGGTCGTTGTAGGGCGCCACGAGGACATCGGCCACGGCGCCCGCGGACAGCCCCGCGGAGGTGGGCTCGGCGCCGGGGAACGGCAGGCGGCCGCTGGGAAAGAGACTCACGACCCCGATGTCGTTGGCGCCGTGATAGGCGCCCTCGAACTTCACGATCTTCGGCCGCCGCGTGTACGCGCGCGCCAGCCGCACGGCGTAGGCGGCCGCTTCGGTGCCGGAGGCGCAGAAGCGCACGCGCTCAGCGCACGCCACCGCGCGCGTCAGCTCCTCCGCCAGCTCCAGCGCGGGCGCGCTCACGTACGCGAAGTTGGAGCCCAGCGTGACCTGGTGGCGCACGGCCTCCACCACCGCCGGGTGCGCGTGGCCGAGGATCACCGAGCCCCAGCCCATCGTGAAGTCCGTGAACCGGCGCCCGTCGGTGTCCCACACGGCGGCGCCTTCGCCGCGCGCGAGCACGACGCTCAGCTCGGGAGGCAGGTTGTATTCGCCCAGCGAGCCGGCGGGGAAGACGGCCAGCGAGCGGGCGGCGCTCGTCACGGCCACGGCAGCGAGTACGTCTTGACGTTGGTGAAGCTCTTCATCGCCTCCTGCACTCCCTCCTTATATCCCAGCCCGGAATCCTTGATGCCGCCGAAGGGCGACGACTCCAGCCGGTAGCCCGGCACCTCGCGCACGTTCACGGTCCCCACCTGCAGCTCGCTCACGAAGCGGGTGATCCAGTCGAGGCGGTTCGTGCACACACCGGAGGAGAGGCCATAGGCCGTGGAGTTCGCGATCGCCAGCGCCTCCTCGATGGTGTCGAAGCGGATCACGGGCGACACGGGACCGAACGTCTCCTGCGCCACCAGCGGCGCGTCCGCCGGCACGTGGTCGAGGACCGTCGGCGAGTACAGCGCGCCCCGCCGCTCGTTGCCGTACAGCAGCTTGGCGCCCCGGCCCACAGCGTCGTTGACCGCGGCTTCGAAGCGCATGGCGGCCGCCTCGTCGATCACGGTGCCCATGTCCATGGACGGGTCCATCGGATCGCCGTACCGCACGGCCCGGGTCTTGTCGACCAGGCGCTCCACGAAGGCGTCCGCCACGCGCTCCTGCACCAGGATCCGCTTCACCGCGGTGCAGCGCTGGCCGGAGTTCTTGTAGGAGCCGCTCACGGCCAGCGAAGAGGCTTCGTCGAGGTCGGCGTCCTCCATCACGATGAGGGGGTCGTTGCCGCCCAGCTCCAGCACGGCGCGGCGGTAGCCCATCTTCGAGGCGATGGACTTGCCCACCGCCACCCCGCCCGTGAAGGTGATCAGCTCGCTGTGCTCGTTCGTGATGAGCTCGTCCGCGATCTCCGCCGGATCGCCGGTGACGACCTGGAACATCGCGGGCGGCAGGCCCGCATCGTAGAGGACGTCGGCGAGCAGCAGCGCCGACAGCGGTGTCTTCTCCGACGGCTTGAGCACCATCGTGTTGTTGGTGGCCACCGACGGCGCCACCTTGTGGGCCACCTGGTTGAGCGGATGGTTGAAGGGCGTGATGGCGCTGATGGCGCGCAGCGGCTCGCGCTGCGTGTAGATGCGGCGCTTCCTGCCCTGGGGGCTGATGTCGCAGGAGAAGATCTGGCCGTCGTCCACGAGGGCGGCGTGGGCGGAACAGGTCAGCACGTCGCACGCGCGGCTCACCTCGTACACCGTGTCCTTCTTGCAGAGGCCGGACTCGGCCGTGATGAGGTCGGCGACCTCGTGCACGCGCGCGCGCAGCCGCTCCGCGGCGCCGTTGAGGATGGCCGAGCGCTCGTAGCGCGTGAGGCGGGACGTGAACGCGCGCGCGACGGCGAAGGCGCGCCGCACGTCGCCCACGGTGGCCTTGGGCACGGTGCCGGCGAGCGAGCCGTTCCACGGATTGCGCACCTCGATCCGGCGCTCGCTGCCCACGCGCTCGCCCGCGATGCGCATGCTCTCGTGCCGCACGGGAGCGCTCATACCGCGTTCAGCGCGACGTCGAAGATGTCGAAGTTGCGCAGGCGAGCGTGGGGGGCCACGCGCAGGGGCCGGTTCAGCATGAGCGGCACGCGCTGCTCGGAGATGCCGCCGTGCGAGCGCAGGGGCGCGTCGAGGCCGGAGAGGTCGTGCCGGCTCACGCTCGTGCCGAGCACACGGTGGCGCTCGGAGACGATGACGACGTCGCCCATGCGGTCGGGCGGAAGCTCGAAGCGCGCGCACGCCGCCTCGCGTCCGAGCGCCACCTCGACGCCGGGCAGCGCGGCCAGGCGGGCCGTGATCGCCGCCGCATCGGCGCCCGCGGGCAGATAGGCGGTGGCGAACGAGCCCAGGGCGCCGTGGTGCACGACGTAGGGATCCGTGATGGGCAGGATGACGCGCGCGCGCCCGGCGCCCATCCAGCCGTCGAGCACGTCTTGCAGGTAGATGACGTTGGGCGCCCCCGCTCCGTCGGTCTTGGCGTTCATGCCGTGGTCCGCCGTGAGCGCCACCGTGGCGCCGAGCGCGTCCAGTTTGGCGAGGTAGCCGTCCATCATGCGGTAGAAGGCGTTGGCCTCCGGCGTGCCCGGCGCGTGCTTGTGCTGCACGTAGTCCGTCGTCGACAGGTACATGACGTCAGGTGCCACCGACTCCATGAGCTTCACGCCCGCCGCGAAGACGAACTCGCTCAGCGCCGCGCTGTACACGGAGGGCAGCGGCAGCCCCACCAGCCCGAGGGCGTCCGCGATGCCGTGCTCGGCCACGGTGGTTTCGTTCGCCTTCTCCGAAGAGAAGCAGATGCCCGTCATGCCGTGGCCCAGCATCCGGCGCAGCTTGTCCTTGGCGGTGACCACGGCCACCTTCGCTCCCGCCTCGGAGAGCGCCGCGAGCAGCGTGGGCGCGCGCAGGTACTTGGGGTCGTTCATCATCACTTCCTGGTCCGCGTCGCGGTCGTAGAAATAGTTGCCGCAGATGCCGTGCACGGCGGGCGGCACGCCCGTCACGATGGAGAGGTTGTTGGGGTTCGTGAAGCTCGGCACCACGCAGTCGGCGATGCGCCAGGTGCCCGAGGCCAGCATCTCGCCGAGAAAGGGAGCGGCGCCCGCGTCCACCGCGCGGGTGATGTAGTCGGGCTCGCACCCGTCGACGCACACCACCACGAGCGGCCGGTCGGGCCACCGGTACGTCCTGCCGTTCACCGTCACCGAGCGTCCGTGTCCACTCACCGTGTGCCTCCTTGGCCTGCGGGCATGCAGGGCGGCCGTGCAAGCGATGCCCCGCCGAGGCTGCCCCCGTGACCGTCATTGGTCAAATGAAGTATCGACCTCGCGGGCACGCCCGATGAGCAGGGTCGGACGCTCGACAGCGCCGCCGCGTATGCGGTCGCACGCTCAGCGGGTGGAGAAGATGCGGGTCTTCAGCCGCCGCGGCACCCACATCGCCAGGAAGCGCGAGGCGCGCGAGAGCTTGTCGAGCGAGGCCACCGTGCCCGGCCAGTACTTGAGCACGAGGGCGCGGTCGACGTGATTGACGATGCCGTCCACGAGCACCGAGACCAGCAGCGCATCGTCGAGGTAGCCGAGAAAGGGGACGAAGTCGGGCAGCAGGTCGATCGGGCTCACGAGGTAGAGCGCGGCGGCGGCGAGCGCGATCTTGACGGCGCGCGGCAGCACGGGATCGCCCACGAGGCGCGCGATGAGCCGCGCCACGTCGGGCAGCGCCCGCAGCAGCGCGGTCACGCCCAGCAGCCTCACTCCAGACTGTCCGCGATGAGCTCGCTGATGTCCTTGACGGCCAGGGTGTCCTCGGCGCCTTTCACCTTGCGGCCGAGGTCGACCATGGCCAGGCAGAAGGGGCACGCGGTGCCCACGATGCTGGCGCCCGTCTGCATCAGCTCTTCGGTGCGGATGACGTTGACGCGCTTTTCGCTGGGGACTTCCATCCACATGTGGCCGCCGCCGCCTCCGCAGCAGAGGCCGCGCTCCCGGGCCCGGGGAGGGTCGATCACCTTGAGGCCGGGCACGGCCGCCATCGCCTTGCGCGGAGCCTCCATGATGCCGTTGTAGCGGCCCAGGTAGCAGGAGTCGTGGAAGACGACGGTGGCGTCGAGCGGCTTGATGGGCCGGATGCGGCCCGCCTCGATGAGCTCGTTGATGACCACCGAGTGGTGGAGCACCTCGTAGGTGCCGCCGAACTGCGGGAACTCGTTCTTGATGGTGTTGAAGCAGTGCGGGCAGTGCGTGATCACCTTGCGGAACTTGTACTGCTTCATCGCCGCCACGTTCTCCTTCTGCACCGTCTGGTAGAGGTACTCCTCGCCGAGCCGCCGCCCCACTTCGGCGTGGCAGCGCTCCTCCGGCATGACGGCGAAGGACACGCCCGCCTTCTTGAGAATCGCCACCACGGAGCGCGCGATGGCCTGGTTGCGCTTGTCGTAGGAGGCGGAGCAGCCCACCCAGTACAGGTACTCGACCTCTTTGCCAGGCTCCATGATGGGCACGTCGAGGCCTTCCGCCCACGCCAGCCGCTCCGCCGCCGGCATGCCCCACGGGTTGCCCGCGCGCTGGATATTCTGCAACGTCTGGGGCGCCGTGGAGGGCAGCGCGCCCTCGGAGAGCGTGAGATAGCGCCGCAGGTCGATGATCGTGTCCACGATGTCGATGAAGGCCGGGCATTCCTGCACGCACGCCATGCACGTCGTGCACGCCCACAGCTCCTCGGGCTTGATGAGCTCGCCGTGGATCGGCCCCGGCAGCTCGCCGTGCAGGTGGCGCTTGAGCTTCACGATGACGCGCTTGGGCGACAGCGCCGTGCCCGCCATGTAGGCCGGGCACACGTCCTGGCACCGCCCGCACTCCACGCAGGCATCGAAGTCCAGGCGCCGCTTCCACGAGAACTCCTCCAGCCTGGAGATCCCGAAAGTCTCCGCCTCCTCGATGTTCGGGATCGCCGTGATCTCGCCCCGCGGCGTGAGCTTGGAGAAGAAGATGTTGAGCGGTGTCGTGAAGAGGTGGACGAAGTATGAGTACGGGATGATGGCGATGAAGCCGAGGGCGATGACCGCATGGAAGAGCCACACGGACAGGTGCGTGGCGCGCAGCGCGCCTTCGGACATCCCCACCCCGAGCATCGCCTGCCCCAGCGCGTAGCCCACCGGCGACCACGGCGCCCACCCCGGCTGCGTCACCGCGAGCCGGCACGCTTCCATGATGAACCCCGTGAGGTTGATCACGAAGAGGAGCGCGAGCACCCACGCGAAGCGCGCGGTGGGATCCACGCGGCGCGGGCGCACCACGAAGCGGCGCCACACCGCCATGCCGAGTCCGATCACGAAGAAGAGGCCGAAGAGGTCGAGGACGGTCTCGTAGAAAAGGTAGAACGGCCCCTTCAGCAGCTTGTAGCCGAACAGAGGCAGCGTGATGTCCCAGTCGATGGTGGCGAGCACGGTGCCCATGAAGAGGGCGAGGAAGCCCCAGAACATGATGGCATGCATCACGCCCGGGTACGCCTGCGACAGCGTGCGCACCTGCCCCAGCGCGTGCTTGGCGACGAGGCGCACGCGCTCGCGGATGCGGTCGAGCCGGTCCTCGGGGCCGCCCGCGCGCCAGAGCTGCACGCGCTGCCACATGCCGTACGCGAAGATGGCGATGGCGAGGGTGCCGCCGACGTAGAGAGCGATTTGCGCCCAACCGGGAACGTTCCAGAACGTGTCGCGAAACGGCACGGACGGGTTCATGCGCGGTCCAACGATAACATGGACAGCATCGCGGTGGCCGCGGAGTACGGATC
>CAYQQT010000078.1:2534-10901 GCA_964419375.1 uncultured bacterium | reverse complement strand
GCCACTCGACGCGGCCGCCCTCGACGCGGTGGGGGAGGCGATCGCGCGCGCGGCACGCCCACTCCTCGTGGCCGGCCTGCAGTGCACGCCCGACGACGCCAAGTGGCTGCGTGCGTTCGCGGAGGCGCTGCCGGCGCCGGTCCTCGTCACGCCGAAGGCCAAGGGCGCGCTGCCCGATCCGCACCCGCTCGCGCTCGGCCTGCTCGCTCGCGACAGCGCGGTGCTGGGCCGGGCCGATCTGATCGTCGCCATCGGCGTGGACGCGGTGGAGGTGGCGCCGGGCGTGCTGCCGGTGAAGATCCCCGTCGTGCACGTCGGCCGCTCGGCATCAGCGGGACTCTACGCTCCTGTGGCGGAAGCGATCGGTGACATCGCGCTGATCATCGAAGAGCTCGCGCCACGGCTGCGAGCCCGCGACCGCGCGGATTGGGACGTGGCCGAGCTCGACCGGATGAAGCGCGCCACGGCCGTGGTGCCGGCGGCCCTCGGCTCCATGCTGGCGCCGCATCGCGCGGTGATGATCGCGCGCGAGCTGACGGCGGCGGGGACCATCGCGACTGCCGACGTGCCCATCGCGCCCTACTGGCAGGCGGTGGCGCCACGGGAGTTCCTGACCCCGAACGGCCTCGCGACGTTCGGCTACGCGCTGCCGGCGGCGATCGCGGCACAGCTGGCGCTTCCGGACCGGCGCGTGATCGCGTTCGCCCGCCCGTCGGGGCTGCTCGTCGCGAGCGCGGCGCTGTCGCTCGCGGTGTCGTCCGGGCTACCGCTCGTCGTCGTCGCGTGCAACGAGGCACGGGGGACGGAGGATGTCGCTCCGGTGGCGCGTGAGGCCGGCGCCGCGCTCTACGCGGCGGACAGCGAGGAATCCTTCCGGAGGGCCTTCTACGAGGCGCTCACCGCCCACCGCCCCGCCGTCGTGGATGCTCGCCTCACGCGATAGGCGGCGGCGGGCGCTCCTCGTCGGCTCGATACTCGCGCTCATCGTGATGGTCGCGCCGGCCGCCGCCGGCGATCTCGATGGCGTTGTCCGCATCGCCGTCAGTGTGGACATGGAGCACCCGGTGGAGGGCACCGCGGCGGATGCGCTGGAGCGGCGTCTCATCGCCTTCCTCACGGACCTCGCGCCCGCCCTCACGCTCGACGCCGCAAGTCCCGATCGGCTGCGTCTGACCGTTTCGGTACGGCCGCACTCCTCGTCGGCCCTCCGCGGCTACTACCTGCCGTTCTCGGGCACCTACGCCATCGGGTCCGTTCGACTCAGCCTGGAGCGTGCCGTCCAGCTTCCCGGGCGCGCGCCGCGCACGGTGCCGGCGATCGTCTGGCAACGCGAGCGCGCCGTGGCCACCCGACGAGCGGCGGCGGGCGTGGCGGTTGACGGCGCGGTGGCGGAACTACTCGAAGCCCTGAAGACCGCCGTCCTCGGCAGGCGCTGACCTACCGCTCACGACACTCGGAGGGGTGGGCCGTGCTGCCGATTGGGCCACGAGCGGGCGCAGCCGTTGCAGCTCGCGCTGCACGTCGTAGAGGCCGGGCCGCAGCGCCATGGCTTTTTCGAATGACGCAACGGCGTGGGCGTACTGGCCGCCGCCGGCGTAGACCCAGCCCAGCGCGTAGTGCGGCCACCAATCCGATGGCTGCATGGCTCGAGCCCTTTCGAGCAGAGGGAGCCCCTCGGCTCGCCGCCCCTGCATCCCCAGCGAATAGCCGAGCAGCATGTAGATATTGGCGTCTTCGTGGCGTGGCGCCACATCGGCCAGCACCGTGACGACGTCGGCAAACCGATCACGCGAGGTCAGCTGCTTGGCGATGCCCACCGGGAAATCCCGGTCGTGCGGGAAGCGCCGCGCGTACTCGCGCGCGGTCACGCCCGCGTCGGTAAAGCGGCCCAGCCGCACGTAGAACTCCGCGAGGTCTTTGCGGACCTGGCCGGCACCGGGAAACTTGTCGAGGATGACCTGACTGCGTCGTTCCACGTCCGCTTCGATGCGCGAGACCCAGGGCACCCCGTAAAAGCCGGGTCTGACCGAGACCATCACCGCCTGCCCCGCCCAGAGTCGCTCTCGTTCGTTCCTTCGCAGCAAGATTCGCTCGACCTCTCCCGAGCGGCGCCATGAGCGGACGTCGGCCCAGATGAACGGCACCCTGACGCCGAGCTCCGTCTCGTCCATGCCGATGCGAACGATCTCCGTGGGGTAGTGGACCGGATCGGCAACGTCGAACCTGCCGTTGGTGAACAGGAACAACCCGTAGAAGGAGAAGCCGAGCGTCGTCAGCGCGCACACCTTCTGGCCGATGGCCACCCGCGACAGCTGCCGGTCCGTCGCCCCCACCCCGCGGAACATCGCGCGCAGCCAAAAAGCGAGCGTCATCCCCGTCGACGCCACCGCGATGCCGGCCATGACCATTGTGACGTACCGGCTTGGTGTCCGGTACACGAGCTGAGCCCACACGGACCAGCACCCGAGGGCCGTCAAGGCGAGATCCGCCACCGTGACGCGCAGCAACCTGGGCAGAGTGATCATCGGACGATGCTGGCGGTCGCCGCGCCGCGCACGTGCTCCATCAACGCGAGCCCCTGCACGTTGTCCGGATCCGCCGTCAGTACCCTCGTCGCGCAGAGAGTGGCGGCGGCGAGCCGACCCGTCTCGAAGTAAATCTCGCACAGGCCAACGGCGAGGCCGCCGCCGAGCGCAGCCACCGTCTCCAACTCCTGGATCGCCGCCGGCCAGCGCCGCGCCTTGTGGTGGAGCACGGCAAGGTTGTAATGGGGTTGCGGCCGACGCGGATCGAGCGCCACGGCCTGCCCATACGCCGCGAACGCGTCCGCGTCTCGACCCAGCGCGGCGAGCGCGGAGCCGATGTGCTCCTGGAGCTCGGCCGTGGGCGGCATCAACGCCGCCGCGCGCTGATAGCTGTGCAGCGCCTCGTCATGATCGCCGAGCTGTGTCTGGACGTGCGCGCGCCGCCACCACGCGTCCCCATCACCCGGGTTGGAGGCCACGGCCGCCTCGGCGAACACGAGCGCTTGACCATAGTCACCGAGCCTGTCGACGAGAAAGCCGTGGAAGAGCGCGACGATGAAACGGTCGTCGCTGTCGGCCTCGAATGCTGCTCGCAGCAGCCGGTGTACCTCGTCGCTCTCGCCTCGATTGTCACGGAAGCGTGCGGCGCCCAGCAAGGCCGCCGTGTTGTGCGGGTTCACCGCCAGGGCCTGCTGGAAGGCCGCGAAGGCGCGCGTGGGACGCCCCTGCTTGGCGTGGATGACCCCGAGCGTGACGTAGGCATCGTCGACGTGGTCCCGGGCCTCGATGGCCCGCTGCGCATAGCGCGACGCCGGCCGTGCCTGCGACGGGTCGTAGATACGAAGGTAGCGATGCAGGTGCGCGAGCAAGCAGTTCGGTCGCTGGTCGATCGGCCGGTGGTCCAGCTCCCCCGTCGTCTCGAGCACGGCCAGGAACACGGTGACCCGGCGTTCGACGCGGTCGTGGCGCAGCGCACGGCCGAGTGCGTCAATGGCCGTCTGATGCGCGCCCTGCCGTGCGTGCGCCACGGCGGTGATCAGCAGCGCGTCATAGTCGTCTCGACGGAGCTCGAGGACCCGGGCCGCTTGCGTGAGGGCCGTGACGTGATCACGACGTGCAAGCGCGATTTCGGCCAATGTGAGCGACGGCTCGGGGTCCGTGGGCGCCGCGCGTGATTCCATATGCGCCTGAATCTCCGCCTGTTCGAGGTCGCCCCTCGCCAAGAGAGTCCACGACAGTGCCGGCGCAGACCGGAGCGTGTCGCGCCGGAGAGCGTCGCGATACAACCGCGCGGCGCCACCATAGTCGCCCGCGAAGTAGTGAGCCAGCGCACGGGCGGCGGGAAGCGAGGGGCTGAAGAACCGGGCGTCCATGCGGGCGAGGTGGTCGAGAGCGAAAAGGGACCCCACGACGACGACCGCCACGACGACCAAGGTTGCGGTCCGCGGGGAGAGGCGCTGACGACGCGGACGTTCACCCATCGAGCACCTTCAGCGTGCAAGGCCCGCTCCAGCCCGACGTTCGTGACGCGCAAGAGGTGTCCCGTCGGGTCGGCCGCGGAGTCGTGCCAGGGTGGCGTCGAGGATGTGACGAGCCGTCACACGGTGGACACGACTGTCGGCTCGCCGTGTCGCTCCCCTGCGCACGGGTAACGCGGCGCGACCACCTCGACGCCTCCCGGGATTTCCGCTTCGCCATGTCCCGCGTTGTCCGAGTAGCCAAGTCGTTGGTGCGCCCTGCGACGCCCGCCACTGCATCCGAGGCGCGCGGTGGCGACGACGTCGCGTCGCCGGCGCGCGAGTCCGGCGCGGCGCTCTATGTGGCGGACAGCGAGGAGTCGTTCCGCCGGGCGTTCTACGAAGCGCTCGGCCGCAACTCCACGGCGATCGTGGAGCCTCGGGTCACCCGATAGGCGCTGCGCGTAAGCCGCTCAGAGGTTCTGCGGCTTGAACTTCTTCCGGAAGCTGACCGATTTGCCCGAGACCATGAAGATGCCGCCGCCGCGGTAATGCAGGGTGCGGGGATATTTCGGCGTGGCGGGCGCGTGCGCCTTGACCACCTGGAAGATGAAGAACGAGTATTTCTTCAGCAGCCGGGTGTCCGCGACGCGGCATTCGAGATTCGCGTAGCACTCCGCGATCAGCGGCGCCCGGACCTTCGTGCCGCGCGTGGCGGTGAGCCCGAACCGGGCGAACTTGTCGATGTCGCGACCGGAGGTGTTTCCGATCCCGACCACCACGCCCGCGAGGTCCGCCGTCGGAATGTTGATCACGCACTCCTTGCTCTTGCGGATCATCTCGAAGCTGTGGTTCTCGGGCCAGATGTAGCACCCGATCAAGGCCGGCGAAAAGCTCATCATCGTGTGCCAGCCCATGGTCATGATATTAGTCTCGCGCTTCCAGGCGGAGCTGACGAGCACGATGGGCCCGGGCTCGATGAAGCGACGGATCTCGTCGAGGGGAAAGTTGCGCTTGGCGTAGGCCCTCATGGGTCCTCAGATAGCGTACTTGTCCCAGAACCCCGGTTCCGGGTCGATCGGTTGAATGGCGTCGACCCACGTTCCCGACGGGTCGTAGAGTGCGAAGCGGCGCTGACCCCAGCGCTCGTCACGCAGTGGATACGCGATCTCCACGCCAGCGCGAGTGAGGCGCTCGAACTCCGCGGCCGCGTCGGCGACCTGAAGGGTCAGAAACATCCCTCTGCCATTGAACGTGTCGGGACCGGGAGGCTGGGACGGATGGTCTGGAGCCATAAAGGCGATCCCGAACGCGTGATCCCAGTGGCTGCGAGGTAGACGAACCAGGACGCGCTTCGAACAGCACCTGAAAGCCGGACCGATGGAGATAGAACTCCCGGCATTCGACGAGCTTGTCGGTCACGATTATCGAGTACAGGTCCTTGATGTGCACGCTCTCCCCCCTTCCCGCTCGCGATGCTCGCCGGCCGGCCGCCGACCGCCAGCCAAGCGCGAGGGCAGTCGGTCGGCGCGTCGGGTAGAGGTTCAACCAGCATCGTTAGACGGCGACGATCGCCGGGTCGAGGCGCATCACGACGTAGCCGCCCACCGCGCCCGCGCCGAAGCCGGGGGCGAAGATGCGCATCGGGCGGTCGATCACGCCCTCGCGCACCGCATCGTAGATCGCGAGCGGAATCGACGCGGACGACGTGTTGCCCACCCGGTCGATGTTGAAGTAGAGGCGCTCGGGCGCGAGGCCCGACGCTTTCGCGTAGTGGATGACCATGGTCTTGTTCGCCTGGTGCGGCACCACGAGGTCGATGGCGTCGAAGAGGCTGCCGGGTCCGTCGGGGTGCGGCAGCGCCTTCAGCTCGGCGATCATCTGCGTGAGATAGCGCTTCACGAGCGCTTTCACCTCGGGGCCGTGCACGGTGATGTTGTTGTCGAAGTCCGGGTTCGGCCACACGATGGAATCGACCTCGCTCATGGGGCCGCTCGCGTAGGTCTGGAAGTAGTCGACGTCGCCGGGCGCGCCTGCGGGCGCGGGACCGATCACCATGGCGGCGGCGCCGTCGCCGAAGATCATGCGTGAGGTGCGCACGGTGCCGATCTTGTCCGAGAACTTCTCGCCGCACACCACCAGGACCGGGCGCTCCACCTCCTGGAGCAGCCGGATCGCCTCTGACAGGCCGTACGGCAGCCCGGCGCACGCGGCCACCATGTCGCACGAGTTGTGCGTCTGGAACATGCCGAGCTGGCCCGACAGCCACGTGGCCAGCGACGGCATCATCTTGGCGCTCGTGCAGGAGCAGAAGAGCACGGCGCCGATCTCCTCCGGCCTGCGGCCCGACTTCGTAAGCGCCTTCTGCGCGGCGAGCAGCGACATGTGATCGAGGTCCAGCTCGGTGTAGAGACGCTGGCGGATGCCGGTCTTGTCCTCGATCTCCTCCGCGGTCATCGGCGACCACGAGTACGCGGCGTTGCGGATGAGGTCGTCGTTCGTGCAGGCGCGCTCACCCTTGTAGACGGCGAGCGCTTCGATCCGCGGCTGCACGGCGAAGCGCGCGCGCACGTCGATGGGCGGAAACGGCGTCGCGGGCTGCCGCGAAGCGGCGGGCAGGGGACGCGCGGGGCGGCTTCGCCGGCCGCCCTTCACGCGGCGGATGAACTGCAGCACGTCGTCGTTGCGCGGCTGGAAGACGACCACGAAGTCGTCGTCGGCGAGCTTGCCGACCTCGATGACACGCGTGCGGTCCCTGTCCCACCGGTACTGGTTGTGCATGATCATCGTCTGGCGCATGAGCGCCTCCAGCTCCGGCACCGGGTGCGTGTACTCGATGATGTCGTCGTGCGTGTAGCCGGGATAATCGGGATCGTGGACGAGCAGGTGGTACGTCAGACTCTTCGGCGTGGCCAGCATCTCTGCCACCGTGGGCTTGATGGCGGGCAGCTCGCTCCCGGCGCCCTTTTTGTGCCGGAAGACGTCGAGGAGGATCCGGAACGCTTTGTCTTCCGTTCCCTCGTCCCACGTCGGCGCCATCGCGCGGTAGCCCGCTTCGATGGCCGCCGTCATGCCGGCGCCCTCCCACGGCTTGAAGAGCGGAAGGAAGATGTCGTCGCGCTGGCGGGCGACGTCCCGCCACCGGGTGGGACGCTTGTCGTACATCGTGAGCGCGTACCGGTTGACCCAGAAGAGGTTGAGGGCGAGGTCGCGCAGCAGCTCGTAGCGCGCCTTGTACCCACCGGTCTCCAGCCGCGCCACCATGTCCGCTTCCGTGGGCGCTTTTTCCTCGAAGTCGCGCTTGATGACGGCGGCGAACTGATCGAGCGTCTCGAACACGGAGAAATCGAGCGCGGGGAAGAAGTTCGACGGAAAGACGATCCGGCCGTACCGGTTGACCAGGAATGGCTTCATGGCGGGCCCCCTTCGACGTACCGCCTCACCCTACGGCGAGCGGGGGGCTTGTTCAAGCGTCTATACTCAGCCATGCCCATCCTCCAGACGCGCGACGAAGAAGCGGTGCGCAAGGAGTTCGAGCGTATCGGTGGTCCCGTGAAGCTCGTGGTGTTCTCGCAGGAGTTGGCCGCCGCCGACCTCTGTCGGCAGAACGAGCAGCTCGTCCGTGAGGTCGCCGCGCTCAACGAGCACATCAGCGTCGAGGTGCTCAACCTCGCCATCGACCGCGACCGCGCCGCCGCCTACGGCGTGGACCAGGTCCCGGCCATCGTGGTCGAGGGCGCGCGGGACTACGGCATCCGCTTCTTCGGCATCCCGTCCGGTTATGAGTTCAGCAACCTGATCGACGCCATCATCCTCGTCTCCACCGGAGAGGCGCAGCTCACCGAGCAGACGAAGACGTCGCTCGGCGCGCTCGCCAATGACGTGGAGATCAAGGTGTTCTCCACCCCTACCTGACCGTACTGTCCCCGGGCCGTGCGCCTGGCACAGCACATGGCGGTCGCCTCCGACCGCGTTCGCGCCATCGCCATCGAGGCCACCGAGTTCCCCGAGCTGTCGCGCGCGTATCGCGTGATGGCGGTGCCCAAGATCGTCATGAACGACCGCGTGGAGTTCGAGGGCGCGCTGCCTGAGGCCGACTTTCTCGAAGCCGTGATCCGCGCCGCCTCCGGCACCGGCACCTCCTGATCGCCCGGCCGCTCGTCGCAGGCCTCCTCGCCGCGCTGCTCGCCGCTCCTGTCCATGGCGCCGAGGCGCCCCTCGCGCCGGGCGTCGTGGCGCCGGAGATCGCGCTCCGCGATCAACACGGCCGGCAGGTCCAGCTCGCGGAGGTGCTCAAGCGCCACCGCTTCGCCGTCGTCGCGTTCTACGTCAAGGCGTTCACGGGCGGCTGAGACCTCGAATTCTCCCGGTTCCGGGACGACGCC
>CAYQQT010000078.1:0-2434 GCA_964419375.1 uncultured bacterium | reverse complement strand
CGGTCGCACGGCGCGCGCGTACGGCGTGTGGGACCCCACGTGGAACCTGGCGCGGCGGGTGACGTTCATCGTCGACCGCACGGGGCGCATCCGCTTCGTGGAGGGCGGGGGCCTCGCCGTCGACACGAGCCGCACGCTCGAAGCCCTCGGCAAGCTTGCCCGCGCGAGCTGAGCCGCTCCTGTTTGCCTACGGCACGCTGATGCGCGGCTACGGCCTGCACCATGTCCTCGCGCGCGGCGCCGACTTCCTCGGTGTGGGCACGGCGCGCGGCCGCCTGCTCGATCTGGGCCGATACCCGGGCGTGGTGGATGGCCGCGGGCGCGTGACGGGCGAAGTCTATCGCCTCCACGACCCGCAAGTTCTGCCGGCCGTCGATCGCGCCGAAGGCGTACAATTCGTGCGCGGCCACACCCTGGTGACGCTCGCCGACGGCGGGCGCGCACGGGCGTGGATCTACCGCTACCGGGGACCGTGCGAGCGCGCGGTGCCGATTCCGGACGGCGATTACCGCCGGACACGTCCGGCCCGGTCGATGGGGCGATGATCTCTTCACCGTGGAGGATTCAATGGCGCTGAGTGCCGCCGAGCTGGTCAAGGCCGATCAGGATCACCTCATCCATCCGTTGCACCACCCCGTCGACAACATGGAGCCCATGATCTACGTGCGCGGGCGCGGCGCGATGATCCAGGACATCGGCGGGCACGAGTACATCGACGGCCTCGCCGGGCTCTGGAACGTCAACGTCGGCCACGGGCGCGCAGAGCTCGCGGACGCGGCGGCGGCGCAGATGAAGGACCTCGCGTACTTCTCGGCGTACGTGGGCTCGTCCAACATCCCCGCCATCACGCTCGCCAACAAGCTGATTGAGCTGGCGTACGACAACATGCAGGCGGTATTCCTGACCTCCGGCGGCGCCGAGTCCAACGAGTCGGCGTTCAAGACGGCGCGCTTCTACTGGAAGGCGAAGGGCCGGCCCACGAAGGTGAAGGTGATCGCGCGCGAGCAGGGGTACCACGGCGTCACGCAGCAGGCGATGAGCGCCACCGGCATGGCGGCGTACTGGAAGATGTTCGAGCCGCGCGTCCCCGGCTTCGTGCACATCCAGACGTGCTACCCGTACCGCTTCCAGGGCGCGCGCCCCGGCGAGACGGTGGGACAGGCGGCCGCGCGCGAGCTGGAGGAGGCGATCATCCGCGAGGGCTCCGACACGGTGGCCGCCTTCATCGCGGAGCCGATTCACGGCGGCGGCGGCGTTATCTATCCCACCGACGATTACTTCCCGCTCGTGCGCCAGGTGTGCGACAAGCACGACGTGCTCTTCATCGCCGACGAGGTCATCACCGGCTTCTGCCGCACCGGCAAGTGGTTCGCGCTCGAGCACTGGAACGTGCAGCCCGACATCATGTCCTTCGCCAAGGGCGTCACCTCCGGCTACCTGCCGCTGGGCGGCATCATGGTGAGCCGCGCCATCAAGGACGCCATGGACAACGTGAAGCCGGAAGACCGGTGGATGCACGCCTACACGTACTCCGGCCATCCCACCTGCTGCGCGGTCGCCAACAAGAATCTCGAGATCATGGAGCGCGAGCGGCTGTGGGAGAACGCGGCCAAGATGGGCGATCGCCTCTACGCCGGCTTCAAGTCCGCCTTCGACGACCATCCCCACGTGGGCGAGGTGCGCGGCGGAAAGGGACTGCTGGCCGCCGTCGAGATCGTCGAGGACAAGGGCACGAAGAAGAACTTCGGTGCCGACCGCAAGGTGGCGCCTCGCCTGCAGGCCGAGATGATGAAGCGCGGTCTCGTGACCCGCGTGCGCCCGGTGGCGGGCGCGCATCCCGCCCCCGGCGACTGCATGTTCTTCGCGCCGCCGCTGGTGGTGACGGAGAAGGAAGTCGACCGCATCGTGTCGGTGGCGAGCGACGCCGTGAAGGCGACGCTCGGCGTCTAGCCCGGCGCCGCCATGAAGCTGATCACGGCGCACCGCATTCTGATCCTGGCGGCGATCGCGGTCTTCGTCTTTTTCGCGGTCGTGATGTATCTGAAGACCGGGTCCGTCGTGATCCCGCTCGTCTCGCTGGCGGTGGCGGCGGCGCTGCGCATCTACTTTCGCTCGCTCGCACGGTGGGGCCGACGGTAACCGCGGCCACCCTCATCTACGACGGCGAGTGCTCGCTGTGCCGTGCGAGCGCTCTCTGGATCATGCGCCGCGCGCTCTCGAGCGGCGCGCTCGAGATCCTGCCCTGCGCCTCCGGTGTCCGCCGCACGCGGTTTCCCCACATCACGGAAGAAGCGTGCCTGACCGCCATGCAGCTCGTCCTGCCGGATGGCCGCGTCCTCGCGGGCGCCGACGCCGTGCCCGAGCTGCTGCGCCGCATCCGGGGATGGGGCTGGGTGGCCGCCGTGTTCGCGCTGCCCGGCGTGCGCCCGGTGGC
>CAYQQT010000077.1:1312-10935 GCA_964419375.1 uncultured bacterium | reverse complement strand
GCCCGCGCCCGTCGCCGGTCCGGCGCACCACCCTCGAGCCGTGGCCCGCCCGTCCCGGCGCGGGCTTCCCCCAGGCCCACGTGCTGTCGAACGGCCGCTATCGCGTGCTCGCCTCCGATGGAGGCGGCGCAAGCCACTGGGGCGCCGTGGCCCTGACGCGCGGGCAGACCGACGCCACGCTCGATGGTCCCGGGTTCCGGCTGCACGTGCGCGACCTCGACCGCGGGCTCTCGTGGTCCCCGGCGCCCGGCGACGGCGAGACGGTGTTTCACGCCCACATGGTGGAGACGAGGCGGCGGCTCCAGGACGTCTCGCTACGCGAGCAGGTCTGCGTGGCGCCGGGCGATGACGTCGAGGTGCGGCTGGTGACGCTGACGAACGAGACGGCGGCCCGCCGGCGGCTGGAGGTCACTGGCTACGCCGAGGTCGTCGTCGGCGACGACGCCGAGGATCGCCGGCATCCGGCGTTCAGCAAACTGTTTGTGGAGAGCGAGTACCTCGCGGACCTGGACGCCCTGGTGTTCCACCGCCGCTCGCGCTCGGATCGGGAGCCGGAGGCGTGGCTCGCGCACCTGCTGGTGGTCCCGCCCACGCGCGTGCGGGTGACGGGTCACGAGAGCGCCCGCGAGCGCTTCGTCGGACGCGGGCGAACGGCACGACGACCGGCGGCCATCGACGGAGAGGCTCCCGTCGGCGCCGGGATGACGGGCGCCACCCTCGACCCGATCATGGCGCTGTCCGCCACGATCGAGCTGCCCGCGCGTCGCGCCGCCACGCTTGGGTATGTGACGCTGGCCGCCCGCTCGCGCGAGGCCGTGGTGGCCCTCATCCAACGCCATCGCTCGCTGCCCGGCCTGGAGTGGACGTTTGAGCTGGCGCGCCAACACAGCGAGACCGAGGTGGCTGATCGCGGTCTCGCCCCGCAGGACCTTCCGTGGGCGGCGACGCTGCTCTCCCTGCTGCTGATCCCGCACGACACCCTGCGCGCGCCCGCGGCGATCCTCGACCGCAACCGGCTTGGTCAGCGCTCCCTCTGGAAGCACGGGATCTCCGGTGACCGGCCGATCCTGCTCGTGCGCCTCGGCTCACCCGAGGACGCCGCGATCCTGATCCCAGTGCTGCGCGCCCAGCACTTCTGGCAAGGCCGGCACGTCTCCGCCGACGTGGTGATTTTGAACGAGCGGGAGGAAGGCTACGTCGCCGAGATGGACGATCACGTCGAGCGCGCGATGGTCCAGGCCGGCGCCGATGCCCGGCGCGATCTGCCCGGCGGGGTGTTCGTCATCCGCTCCGCCCGGATCGCCGAGGCCGACCGCGTCCTGCTGCTGTCCGCGGCGCGTGTCGTGCTGGACGGCTCTCAGGGAACGATCGCCCAGCAGCTCGCTCGCCTCGGCGGCGAGCCGGCGCGGCTGCCGCTCCTCGTCCCGAGCCTGGCGCGACCACCGGCGCCGGAGAGGCTGCCGCGACCCGAAGGGCTGCTGTTCGACCACGGGCTCGGCGGCTTCGCTCCCGACGGCCGCGAGTACGTCATCCATCTCGAGCCGGGCGAGTCGACGCCGGCGCCGTGGGTGAACGTGGTGGCCAACCGGCGGCTCGGCTTCGTCGTGTCCGAGTCGGGCGGCGGCTACACCTGGGCGGAGAACAGCGGCGACAACCGGCTGACGCCGTGGCGGAACGACCCGGTCTCCGACGAGCCGGGTGAGGTGGTCTATCTCCGCGACGAGGAGACCGGCGCCGTGTGGTCCCCGACGCCCCTGCCCGCCCCGGCGGACGGCGCTCACCAGATCCGCTACGGAGCGGGCTACGCGACGTTCCTTCACCGCAGCCACGGGCTCGAGCAGACGCTACGCCTATGGGTCCCGCCCGACGATCCCGTCAAGCTCGTCGAGCTCACGCTCACGAACCGGCTCGACCGGCCTCGCCGGGTCACCGTCACGTACTACGTCGAGTGGGTGCTCGGGGCTACGCGCGAGGCATCGCAGGCGTTCGTGATCCCGGAGTTCGATCCGGCGACGCAGGCCCTGCTCGCCCGCAATCCCTGGAACGAGGACTTCGCGGACCGCATCGCCTTCGTGGCGGCGAGCGAGAAGCTCCATGGGCTGACGGCCGACCGGGCGGAGTTCCTCGGCCGGCACGGGAGCTATGCGGCGCCGGCCGCAATGGGTCGGATCGGGCTCGCGAGCACCGTGCGTGCGGGTCTTGATCCCTGCGCCGCATTGCAAGTCCATCTCGACCTCGGCCCAGGCGCAACGGCGCACGTGCACTTCATGCTCGGGCAGGCAGCCGGGCGAGACGAGGCTCTCGGCCTCGTGAGGAAGTACCGCGATCGCACCACCGTCGAGGCGGCCTGGACCGATCTCGATCGGCACTGGGACGCGTTGCTCGGTGCGGTCACCGTGCGCACCCCTGATCCCGCACTCGATCTGATGCTCAACCGCTGGCTGCTCTACCAAGTACTCGCGAGCAGGCTCTGGGGCCGGACCGGGTACTACCAGTCCGGCGGAGCGTTCGGGTTCCGCGATCAGCTGCAGGATGTCGCCGCGCTGGTCCATATCGCGCCCACGATCTGCCGGAACCATATCCTCGAGGCGGCGCGCCACCAGTTCGACGCCGGGGATGTCCTCCACTGGTGGCACCCGCCGGCGGGCGCCGGGGTCCGCACGCGGTGCTCGGATGACCTCCTGTGGCTGCCGTTCATCACGGCGCACTACGTCGAAGCGACCGGAGACGAGACGATCCTGTCCGAAGAGGTGCCGTTCCTGACGGGCGCGCCGCTCGAGCCGGGAGAGGTCGAGCGCTACGCGCGCTTCGAGCCCGGAGATGGCCGCGCCACCCTCTATCGGCACTGCCTGGCGGCGATCGAGCGCGGGCGCACCGCGGGGGCCCACGGGCTGCCGCTGTTCGGCAGCGGTGACTGGAATGACGGGATGAACCGCGTGGGAATCGGTGGACGCGGCGAGAGCGTGTGGCTCGGCTGGTTTCTCCACGCGACGCTCACCCGGTTTGCCGGTATGAGCGAGCGCATCCGTGACCCCGAGCGCGCGGAGATGTTGCGGGGCCAGGCGGAGGCGCTGCGCCCGGCGCTCGAGGCCGCCTGGGATGGGAAGTGGTACCGACGGGGATACTACGACGACGGCACGCCACTCGGGTCGCCGGAGAGCGCCGAGTGCCGGATCGACTCCGTGGCCCAGTCGTGGGCGGTCCTTTCGTCAGCGGCGGACAGGCCGCGGGCCGCGGCCGCGATGGAGGCGGTGGTGCGACACCTGGTGCGGGAGCAGGAAGGTCTGATCCTCCTCCTGGCGCCGCCGTTTGCCGGCACGACCCAGGACCCCGGCTACATCCGCGCGTATCCTCCAGGCATCCGCGAGAACGGTGGACAGTACACGCACGCCGCGATCTGGGTGCTCTGGGCGCTGGTGGAGCTGGGCGAAGTCGACCGCGCCGTCGCCCTGTTCCAGCGGCTCCTGCCGATCCGTCACGCGCTCACTCCCGAGGCGGTGGCCCGCTACCGGACCGAGCCCTACGCCCTGGCCGCCGACGTCTACGCTGCGCCGCCGTGGACTGGGCGGGGCGGTTGGACGTGGTATACCGGTGCCGCGGGATGGGCCTACCGGCTGGGCCTCGAAGCGATCCTGGGACTGCGCCGGTGCGGCGGGGCCTGGAGCCTCGACCCTCGGATCCCGGCCAGCTGGCCCGGATTCGAGCTCGTCCTGCGCGACGGCGCGACGATGTTTCACGTCCACGTCGAGAATCCGCGCGGCGTGACCCGCGGCGTCGACCGGGCTTTGCTCGATGGCCGGCCGTTTGACCCGCCACTCCTGCCCCAAGTGCACGACGGTCAGATACACGAAGTCCGGCTGACGCTGGGGTAAGCCGGCGGAGACCAGGGAGGCGAACCCGAGATGCGCGTGCTGCTGGCGACCGACGGATCGAAGAATGCCAGTGAAGCGACCGAATGGCTCGCGGGGTTCCCGCTGGCGTCGACGACGAGCATCCTCGTCCTCGCCGTCGCCCCGTTGCCGGTCCTGTCGATGGGAATCCCGTCGAGTCGCGACCTGGAGGAGATGATCGTGGCGACGACACGCGCGGCCGCGGACGCCGCCGCGACGGTGTTGCGCCGCCGCTGGCCCGAGGTGGCCGTGCGCGTGGTCGAGGGGGATCCGCGCGACATGATCCTGTCGGCGGCCGGCCAGTGGGGCGCCGATCTGCTCGTTCTCGGCGCTCGGGGGCTCGGGCCGGTGAAACGGGTCCTCCTGGGCAGCGTGTCGAGCGCCATGGTCCACCATGCGCCGTGCCCCGTACTCGTCGTGAGAGGCCGCAGGCGCGCCCTCGGCACGGTCATCGTCGCCATCGATGGATCTGCCGACGCGCTGGCCGCCGCACGGTTCTTTGCCGGCCTGCGGCTGGAGGGCGCGCCGACCGTCCAGCTCCTGGCGGTGGTCGAACGTCCCTACGAGCCGCCGAAGGGGCCCAGACGTGTGACCGGCGTGGTGCGTGCTGCGATGGACCGGCTGATTGCCGAGCGCCGGCAGGAGCTGGAGAAGGTCTTGGTCGGCATCGAGTCGGAGCTCGATGGGAGCGTCGTCACCGAACGCATCGTGCGCGTCGGCTGCCCGGCCGACGAACTCCTCAAGGCGGCCAGGGATGCCGGCCTGATCGTCGTCGGGTCCCGGGGACTGGGATCGATCGAGCGTCTGCTGCTCGGCAGCGTGTCGGAGCAGGTACTGCATCATGCGCCATGCCCGGTCCTCGTCGTCAAGCGGCCTCGCTGAGCGGGTCTCCCGGCGGCGGTTTCCGAAAGGAGAATGAGCGATGAGATTGGGTTACATCATCATCGCGGCGCTTGCGGCAAGCGTGGCCATCTTCGCCCTGCAGAACACCGACCAGACGGCCGTGCGGTTCGTGCTCTGGCGGCTCGACGGCGTGCCGATTGCCAGCCTCGTGCTCGGATCTCTCGGCGCGGGCCTTCTCATCGCGGGCCTTCCGCTCTGGATCAAGCTGAGCGTCTGGCGCGCCCGAGCGCGGTCGTTCGAGACGCGAGTCGGGACGCTCGAGGCTGCCGTCGAGGAACGGGACCGCCAGCTTCTGCGCATGCCGCGCCAAGGCTGATCAAGATGCCCTCGTCCCGAGCCGCCCCACCTGGGTCGCCGCTGCCGCGCTTTTCGTGGGACAGCGCCGCGGCGCCGTTCCGTGAACGTCGGGGAATCGAGGGTTTGCGGCCCTGGCAACCTTATGGCATCCACGTTGCTCGAGAAAGCCGACGTGAGTGAGGGAAGGCGCGCGATCGTCCGCGCCACGCGTTGGAGCAGTGTCGCGCCGCAACCGTCGCGGCCTCGGCGTGACGGAGGCAGACATGGGGAAGACGCTCAAGCCGACCGCCCACGAGCAGCCGGTGCGCATCCCGGCGGGGATCGTCATGCTAGACGGCGATCTCACGGTGCCCGCCGGAAGTCGCGGGATCGTCGTGTTCGCGCACGGCAGCGGCAGCAGCCGCCACAGCCCGCGGAACCGATATGTCGCCGACGTGTTGAGCGAGGCGGGATTGAGCACGCTGCTCATGGATCTCCTGACGTCGGAGGAGGAAGCGATCGATGTGCGGACGCGGCACCTGAGATTCGACATCGCGCTGCTGGCCGACCGCCTCGTGGCGGCGACCGACTGGCTCGCCTCCGGAGCGGGCACACGCGATCTCGCCCTCGGGTACTTCGGCGCCAGTACGGGTGCCGGCGCGGCGCTCGTGGCGGCTGCGCAGCGCCCGGGTCTGGTCCGAGCAGTCGTCTCGCGCGGCGGGCGGCCCGACCTCGCGGGCGCGGCGCTCGCGCGCGTGATCGCGCCGACGCTGTTGATCGTCGGGGGGAATGACGACGTGGTGATCAGCATGAATCGCGACGCAATGGCGCAGTTGCACGGCGACGTGCGGTTGGAGATCGTTCCGGGAGCCAGCCACCTCTTCGAGGAACCGGGGATGCTTGCGGTCGTCGCTCGCCTGGCAACCGACTGGTTCACGAGGCATCTCGCGCGTCGCTAGGCGAGCCGTGCTGGGGACGCTGGGCGGGGGCGCGCCGGCCGAGGTCCGAGCGGAGGAGGTGTTGTTGATGAGTGAGGAGGCTCGGTGGTACGAGCGCGCGCGACGCTGGGGCGTACTTCCCGCCTCCCGGATCACGCTCCCGCTTCCGATTGCGGGCGGCAGCCCGGTGGTCGCGGCCGCCGACGCGCCGGTGGTCGGGCCGCCGGAGGATATCGACTACCACGTCACGGAGCTTGCGGGGGAACGAGCGGAAGAAGCTGAGGCCGGGGTGCCGGCCGTCGAGGACCCGACGCGTCGGTATCTGAACGAGATTGGCAAGGCGAAGCTGCTCACGGCCGCGGCCGAGGTCGAGATCGGTAAACGCATCGAAGCGGGTCAGACCGAGCTGCGCCGGGCATTCGTGGCGGTGCCCCTCATTGTGCGGACGATGGCGGCGCTCGTGGCACGCATGAAGCGCGGCGAGCTCCCACTGGAGGAGCTGATCGTCTTTCCCGAAGCGGAGCCGACGCCGGCGAGGGTTCGTGCGGTGTCGGCCGCGCTCGCGCGCCTCGCGGACCGCCGGCTGTCTGTCGCGCGGATCGCGGATCTCTTTGCAGGCCTGCCGCTCAAGCCAGCCCTGCTCGAACAATTCGTGCTCGACTTGGAGCACGCGAACGCCCAGATCGTCGCCCTCGAGGCCGCGCCGCCGAGCCGCCAGGGGGCGCGCGAGCTCCGCGCCTTGCAGGCGCACGTCGGCTTGTCTCGCAAGGAGTTCCATGCGGTGGCGGCGCGCATACGGGAGTACGACCTGCGGGTGCGTGAAGCCAAGCGGCAGATGATCGAGGCGAACCTGCGGCTGGTCGTTTCCGTGGCCAAACGTTACGTGTGGAGCGGCGTTCCTTTACTCGACTTGATCCAGGACGGAAACATCGGACTCATCAAGGCGGTTGACCGCTTCCAGTACCGCCGCGGGTTCAAGCTTTCCACCTACGCCACATGGTGGATCCGGCAGGCCATCACACGGGGCATTGCGGACCGAGGGCGGATGATCCGCATTCCCGTGCACCTCGTGGAGACATTGAGACGTCTGAGCCGTACACGCGGCGCGATGATCCAGGAGCTAGGACGTGAACCGACGGCCGAGGAGCTGGCGCGCCGCACGCGGATGCGGGCGTCGAAGGTGCGAGCCCTCCTCGAAGTGCCGGGGCAGCCGGTGTCGCTGCAGACGCCGATCGGCCACGACAGCGATACCGAGCTCGGTGACTTCCTCCAGGACACCCAGACGGCCCCGGCGGATGCGGGCCTGGCCACCACCGAGGCGGCGGCGCACGTCGCCCATGCTCTGCGCTCGCTGTCCGAGAAGGAGCGCCACATTCTCCAGCTGCGCTTCGGGCTCGGTACCGGGCGCGAGCACACGCTGGAAGAGATCGGTGGGCGCCTGGGGGTGACGCGGGAGCGCATTCGACAGATCGAGATGAAGGCGCTCGCCAAGCTCCGAGGCATGCCGCGCGACGCCGGCCTCCGGGCCCTCATCGAGGCGAGCTGATGCGCGCGCATGCCATGTGTATCACCTCGATCTCGACGCGGCGGCGGTGCCATCTTCGGGGGATGACCGAGGAGTGGCAGCGGCTCGGCGTGCTGAACTACGAGATGGAGTCCGCGACGTTGCTCACCATCTGCAGCGCATTCGGCCTGCGCGCCGGCTGCGTGACGGGCGAGATCCTGATCGCGAAGGCCGTTCGCGGGCGACGTCGATGCGCCTCGCCACGCTCGGCGTCGGCGAGTTCGCCGCGGATGGTCAGATGTTTTTTGTGACGACCGTCGGGACCGCGGGCGGCGCGGCAACGGAGGCGAGCATCGCGACGACGTTGTCGTCGGTGACCGGCGAGAAGTCCTCGTAGTAGGCGCCGACGGCATAGAAATCCGGATCGACGATGAGACACACGAACCGGTCGGCCTCACGCCGGAACTGCGTGGCGGCCTGCGTCGCCGAGCATGGGACTGCCACCGTGACCTCGCGCGCGCCGTGGCGGCGCGCGTACGCGACCGCGGCCCGCATGGTCAGTCCGGTCGCTAGGCCGTCGTCGACCAGCACGACGGCGGCGTCGGGCAAGTAGGTGGACAGTGGCGAGACCTTGTAGAGCTGCATGCGCCGCCTGATCTCGGCGGCCACGCGCGCCTTCGCTGCTTCGACCTCCGCCGTGCTCAGCTTCAACGCCGCCACCGTCTGTGGATCGAGCAGGCAGCCTCCGTCCTCGTCGAGAGAGCCGAAGGCGACCTCCGGAGCGACCGGCGCCGTGAGCTTGCGCGAGTAGACCACGGTAAGGGGCGCACCGAGGCGTTCGGCGACCGGCAGCGCCACCGTCACGCCGCCGCGCGGGATCGCGGCGACCACGGCACGCCCCGTGACGACTGCCGCGACTTCCTCGGCGAGACGCCGGCCCGCCTCATGCCTGTCCTTGAACATCGTGGTCTCCTGTACCTGCGCGATCCTCCGATATCATGCACATGGGGTGCCACGCCCGAATTCAATATCTGAGGACAGTTAGTGAGGGCGAAGCCTGGACGGCTGTGGCGGCCATGTCCCACCCTCAACGCGGCGGTTCCGATATTTCGCAAGGTTGCCGTGGCAGACGCCTTGCATGCTGAACGGCCGCCATGAGCGACCTGCTCTTTGCGCTGCCGCACCATGAAGGGTTGGCCGCGGCGATCGCGGGCTCGACTGGCATCGAGCGTGGGCGCGCCGCCGTTGGCCGGTTCGCAAACGGCGAGCTGCGTGTGACCATCGACACGCCGTGCGCGGGCCGGCGCTGCGTGGTGCTCGGTGCCACCGCGCCGCCCGACGGCGATCTGCTCGTCACGTCGCTGTTCGCGCACACGCTTGGCAAGGAGGGCGCGCGCGAGATCGTGTCGGTCATCCCATATCTCGGCTATGCCCGGCAGGATCGTGCCGAGCCCGGCAAGAGCCTCGGCGCCGCGTGGGTCGGCAAACTGCTGGCCGGCGTGGGCGTCGCGGCCGCGGTCACTGTCGACCTGCATAGCGCTCTGGTGGCGCCGCTGTTTGCCGTGCCACTGGTCTCGCTCTCTCCCGCCGCCATCTTCGCCGCCGCGCTCCGCCCGCTCGCGCTCGAGGACGCGACGGTCGTGGCGCCCGACGAGGGTGCCCGCGAGCGCGCCGAGGCGGTGCGCGTGGCGGTGGGGATCGATCGGCCCGTCGTCTCACTCGTGAAGATGCGCGCCGAGGCCGGCATTCGTCACGTCGCCGTGCGGGGCCAGGTGGGGCGCAGCGCGATCGTCGTCGATGACATCCTCGACACCGGCGGAACGCTCGTTTCGGCATGCGAACGGTTGCGCGAGGCCGGCACCCGCACCATTGTCGTGGCGGTGACTCACGGGCTTTTCACCGGCAAGGGCTGGGAGCGCCTCTGGGATCTCGGCGTCAGTCGTATCTACTGCACCGACACCACGCCGCACGCGCCGGTCGGGGACCACCACGTGAGCGTCCTCTCCGTCGCGCCCGTGCTCGCTAGCTATCTGGCGACCGCTGCGCTCCGCGGGGCAGCCGCCGTCACGAAGTAGCTCAGGAGCCGTCGGCCGCCAAAGCTCGGGCATACGC
>CAYQQT010000077.1:0-1212 GCA_964419375.1 uncultured bacterium | reverse complement strand
GCCGCCGTCACGAAGTAGCTCAGGAGCCGTCGGCCGCCAAAGCTCGGGCATACGCTCAACGCTCCGCGAGCGCGAGTACACGACGAGTCACGCCACACGCGCTCAAAGAATCCTCCTCGGCGCTCACGCCATGCAGAGGCCCTGCCAATCTCGGACCTGGGGCGTGGCGGCCACGGTGTTCCACGACTGCCCCGGACGTCGAGTCCCAGTGGTGTCGTAGCCCCATGAAATTGCAGCCGCAGGCTCTGGCACTGCTGATGCAACTCGGAGTCCGCCAATCGCTCGAACCGAAGAGGGAGAGGAATTCATGGGGCACATTGACGGCCTGGTCCTCCAGGTGAGACTGCTCGCGGAGCCCTGCCTCTGGTACTGGAAGATCCGCGACGGCGTCGATGGCCCGCTCGTGGAGAGCAGTTGGGCCAACGAGGCCGCGCGCGCGAGTGCATCGTCTGGCCGACTCACCCAGCGGATCGTCGCGGAGCCGACTCGGCGCGCCGGCTGATCTCGAGGCGGCAACGGGATGGCGAACGACACACTGGCGAGCATGTTCTGGTGGCGTATCGAGACCGGCGACGGTCGCGATGCACAACGGGTCAAGCGCGACGGCGCCTGGCGCCGCCTGACCTGGGCCGAGGTCGGCGACGTCGTCCGGGAGCTGGCGTTCGGACTCCTTGCGCTCGGCCGACGTCCCGGAGAGGCCGTGGCGATTCTCGCGGCGAGCCGGGCCGAATGGGTCCAGGCCGACTTCGCCATCCTCTCCGCGGGCTGCACGACCGTGCCGATCTATCCCACCTCCACCCCCCAGCAGATCGCCGACATCCTGAACGAGTGTGAGACGCGGACGCTCATCGTCGAGGACCGGGCCCAGCTCTCGCGCGTGCTCGAGGTTCGCGACAAGCTCAGTGACCTCGAGCAGGTCGTCGTGATCGAAGGTCGCGACGCGCACACGGCGTTGGTGCTCACGTGGGAGGAGCTTCGCCGGCGTGGCCGGGAGCACGCCGAGATCCACAAGAGCCTCCTCGCCGAGCGTGTGGCGTCGATCCAGCCCGGCGACGTCGCCACGATCGTCTATACGTCAGGAACCACCGGGGAGCCCAAGGGCGTCATCCAGACTCACGCGAACCACATGGCGGCACTGGACGCGCTCGCCCAGATCGCCGGCGTTCAGCCCGGAGACGTCCATCTGCTCTTTCTCCCGCTCGCCCACTCCTT
>CAYQQT010000076.1:0-10939 GCA_964419375.1 uncultured bacterium | reverse complement strand
CCTTCCACGATGGCGGTCTTGCCCACGCCCGGCTCGCCGATCAGCACCGGGTTGTTCTTCGTGCGCCGGGCGAGGATCTGGATGACGCGCTCGATCTCGGACTCGCGGCCGATGACGGGGTCGAGCTTGCTCTCCCGCGCGAGCTGCGTGAGGTCGCGCGCGAACTCGTCGAGGACGGGCGTCTGCGAGCGCTTCTTCGGCCGCGGGTAGTACTGATCACCGAGGAGCGCCAGCGTCTCCTGCCGGACTTCGTCCAGCCGGGCGCCGAGGGACTCGAGGATCTTGGCGGCGATGGACTGGCCTTCCTTCATCAGCCCCAGCAGCAGGTGCTCGGTGCCGATGTAGTTGTGGCCGAGCTGACGCGCTTCCTCGATCGAGAGCTCGAGGACGCGCTTGGCCTGCGGGGTGAACGGCACTTCGCCGAACGTCAGCGTCTTGGGGAACCCGGCGAGCGCCCGCTCGACTTCTGCCTTCACCGTTTCCAGTCGAAGGCCGAGGCGCTGCAGGACCGCGGTGGCAATGCCTTCGCCGTCGCGGATGAGGCCGAGGAGGACGTGCTCGGTGCCGACGAAGTCGTGCCGAAAACGCCCAGCTTCCTCGCGAGCCAGAATGATCACCCGCCGCGCTCGTTCGGTAAACCGTTCAAACACTTGGTTTCCCCACCCCTTCCGGTACCGTCTTACGCCGTTTTCTCTTTGGACGACGCCTAGTTAAATGCAACGCGAACTCAGTATAGCCCGTGCTCCCGGGGCCCGCTAGCCTTTTTCTCCAGACATGTGCAGCCGCCAGCCCTTCACGCTGGTTGGGATGCGAATCTGCGGCCAACGGGTGCGCGCGGGGGTAGGTCAACCGCCTTCCGGCTCCACTTCGTGCGCGCGCCCCTCCACCAGGCGGTAAATCCGGTCCGCCCGCCGCGCAAGATCGGGATTGTGCGTGGCGATGAGGAACGCGATCCCGCGCTCGGCCTGCAACTGAAGGAACAGATCATAGATGACTTCGCTGGTTTTCGGGTCCAGGTTACCGGTGGGCTCGTCGGCGAGGATGAGCTTGGGGCCGTTCATGAGCGCGCGCGCGATGGCCACCCGCTGCTGCTCGCCCCCCGACAGCTCACCGGGCCGATGATGCAGCCGGTCCGAGAGCCCCACCACGCCGAGCGCCGTCGCCGCGCGCTCCCGCGCCTCGCCCGTGGGCCGGCGCATGAGCAGCGCGGGCAGCATGGCGTTCTCCAGCGCGGTCATCTCGCCGAGCAGGTTGTAGAACTGAAACACGAAGCCGACCTCCTGCCGACGGTAGCGCGCCAGCCCGGCCTCATTGCGGGTGAAGAGGTCTTCGCCCTGGAACAGGACGCGTCCGGCCGCGGGCCGGTCGAGCGCACCCACGAGATGCAGCAGCGTCGACTTCCCCACCCCGGAGGCCCCCACCAGGGCCACCACTTCCGCGGGCCCCACCATGATCGATGCCCCCCGCAAGGGCCGGATCACCTCGGGCCCGGACCGATACTCCTTCTCCAGATCCTCGCCGACGAGCAGCGCGGCCGCCGCGTCAGTCATGCTTCGTTGCCGTGGAGGTGCTGACGCGCCCGACGGTCGGCGACAGAACCGCCTTAGTCATTCTTCTTCTGCCGTCGGGGCGCTGACGCGCCCGACGGTCGGCGACAGAACCGCCTTACTCATATCTGAGCACGTCGACCGGTTGGAGGGCGCCCGCGCGGCGCGCGGGGATGATCGTGGCCAGAAACGACAGCAAGAGCGTGGAGCTCACGATGAGCAGGAAGTCCGCGGGCGTGAGCTTCATGGGGAGGTAATCGATCTGGTAGACGTCGCCCGCGAGGCGAATCACCTTGTACGTGTTCTGCACCCAGATGATGGCCAGCCCCACCGCGCTGCCCGCCAGCGTGCCCACGGCGCCGATCGTCATCCCCACCGCGAAGAAGACGGTGGTGATGCTGCGGCCGGTGGCGCCGATCGCTTTCAGGATTCCGATCTCCTTGCGCTTCTCGGCCACGAGCAGCACCAGGTGGCCGATGATGGCGAAGGCCGCCACCAGCACGATGATGGTCACGATCACGAAGAGCGCGAGCTTCTCGAGCTGCAGCGCGGCGAAGAGGTTGCGATTCATGTCCATCCAGTCGCGCACCCAGAAGGGAAAGCCGAGCGCCGTCACGATGCGGCGCCCCACCGCCCTCGCGTCGAAGGGGTCGTCGAGCTTCACCTCGATGCCGGTGACGGCGCCCGCGAGGCCGGCGAAATCCTGCGCGGCGGGCAGCGCGAGGTACGCGATGGAGGAGTCGTACTCGTGCATGCCCATCTCGACGGTGCCGCCCACCACGTAGCGGCGCATCTTCGGCACCATGCCCACCGCGGTGATGGCGCCCTTCGGCGAGATCACCGTCACCGAATCTCCCGGGACCACGCCCAGCAGCCGCGAAAGCTCGATGCCGAGCAGGATCGCGCCTTCGCCGCCGGCGGCTTCGTCGAGACGGCCCGAGCGCACCTGGGAGCGGAGGTCCTCGCGCACGGCCGTGTGCGAGAGGTCCACGCCTCGCACGAGCCCCCCGTGCGCCTCGCCCGTGTCGCTCGTGAAGAGCGCCTGCTGCAGGATGAACGGCGTGGCCGCCCGCACGCCCTCCACCGCCCTCACCTGCTCCGCCACGCGATCGGCGTTGGTGAGGCCGGCGCGCCCCGTCTGGAACACGAGCAGGTGCGGGTTGGCGGAGATGAGCTTGTCGCGGATGCCGTCCTGGAAGCCCGTCATGACGGCGAGCACGACGATGAGCGCGGCCACGCCGAGAAACACGCCGCCCACGCCGATCCACACGAAGAGCGACAGGCTGGCCCGGTGGCCGCGCGAGCGCAGATAGCGCAGCCCGAGGAAGAGCTCGAAGGGCAGCCCGCGCCTCACCCGCCCGCTCCTTCGGGGCGCAGGTGCGGAAAGAGAATGACCTCTCGGATCGAAGGCTGGTTGGCGAGCAGCATGACGAGCCGGTCGATGCCGATGCCTTCCCCCGCCGCGGGCGGCATGCCGTATTCAAGCGCGCGCAGGTAGTCCTCGTCCAGCCAGTGCGCCTCGTCGTCGCCGCGCGCCTGCTCCCGCGCCTGCGCCTCGAAGCGCTGGCGCTGGTCGATGGGATCGTTGAGCTCGCTGTAGGCGTTGGCGATCTCCCGGCAGCCGATGAACAGCTCGAAGCGGTCCACCACCCGTGGGTTGTCCCGGTTCTTCTTCGCCAGCGGCGACAGCTCCACCGGGAACTGGACGATGAACGTCGGCTGCACGAGCCCCGGCTCCACGATCTCGTCGAAGACGTCCTTCCAGATGGACGGCGCCGATGCCGCGCCCGTCGTGTCCTTCTTGACGTGGATGCCCTTGGCGGCGGCCGCCTGCGCGAGTGCCTGCACCTCGGTGTCGGGCGTGACGTCGATGCCGAGCGCCTCGGAGAGCGCGGTGAAGAAGGGCAGGCGGCGCCACGGGGGCGAGAGGTCGATGGCGTGCTCGCTCCACGTCAGGCTCAGCGTGGACCGCAGCGACTGCGCGAGCTCGACGAAGAGCGTCTCCGTGAGCTCGATGAGATCGATGTAGTCGGCGTACGCCTGGTAGAACTCCAGCATCGTGAACTCGGGATTGTGCTGCGTGGACACGCCCTCGTTGCGGAAGTTGCGGTTGATCTCGTACACGCGTTCGAAGCCGCCCACCACGAGGCGCTTGAGGTAGAGCTCGGGCGCGATGCGCAGGTAGAGGTCCATGTCGAGGGCGTTGTGGTGGGTCTTGAACGGACGCGCGATGGCGCCGCCGGGGATGGGCTGCATCATCGGCGTCTCCACCTCGAGAAAGCCGCGCGCGTCGAAGAAGGCGCGCAGCTTCTGCACCACCCGCGTGCGGAGCAGGAAGATCTCGCGCACCTCGGGGTTGACCACGAGGTCCACGTAGCGCTGCCGGTAGCGCGTCTCCACGTCCTTGAGCCCGTGCCACTTCTCGGGCAGCGGGCGCAGCGACTTGGCGAGGACGGTGAACGCCTTCACGGCCACCGTGAGCTGGCCCGTGCGCGTGCGGAACATCTCGCCCGTGACGCCGATGAAGTCGCCGATATCGAGGCTGGTGAGGAGCGCGTAGTCGTCGCCGAGCTGGTCCGCGCGTGCGTAGAGCTGGATGCGGCCCGTGCGGTCCATGAGATGGGCGAACGACGTCTTGCCGTGGTCGCGCTTGGCCACGAGACGGCCCGCGAGCGACACGGAGCCGGCGGCGGTGAGCTCCTCGTCCGTGGCCGTGTCCAGCCGCTGCGCGAGCTCCTGCGCCCAGTGCGTGACGGGATACCGCGCGCCGAAGGGCTCGAGGCCGCGGCCGTACAGCGCGTCCAGCTTCTCGCGCCGCTGGCGGATGAGGTCGTTGACGTCGTCGCGCTCGCTCACGCGCGCGCGCCTCGCGCCCACAGCAGGTAGGCCTTGATGAGGGGATCGAGGTCGCCCTCCATGACCCCCTGCACGTTGCCGATCTCGAGACCGCTGCGATGGTCCTTGATGAGCTGGTAGGGATGGAACGTGTAGGAGCGGATCTGGCTGCCGAAGGCGATCTCCCGCTTGTGCCCCGTCAGCTCGGAGAGCTCCTCGCGCTGCTTCTTCTCCGCCAGCTCGTACAGCCGCGCCTTGAGAATGCGCATGGCGGTGTCACGGTTGCGCAGCTGCGAGCGCTCGTTCTGGCACTGCACCACGATGTTCGTGGGCAGGTGCGTGATGCGCACGGCGGAGTCCGCCGTGTTGACGCCCTGCCCACCCGGCCCCGAGGCGCGGAACACGTCCACGCGCAGATCGTCCTCGCGCACGCTCACCTCGACGTCGTCGACTTCGGGGACCACCGCCACGGAAGCGAAGCTCGTCTGGCGGCGGCTGGAGGAGTCGAAGGGCGAGATGCGCACGAGGCGGTGCACGCCCGCCTCGCCGCGCAGGAAGCCGTAGGCGTACTCCCCGGTTACCTCGATGGTGGCGGACTTGATCCCCGCTTCCTCGCCCGGCAGCAGGTCCACCACTTCCGCCTTGAGCCCCGTGCGCTCGCACCATCGCAGGTACATCCGCATGAGCATCTGGGCCCAGTCCTGGGACTCGGTGCCGCCGGCGCCGGGATGGATCGACACCACGCACGCCTTGCCGTCGTGCGGGCCGGAGAGCATGACCTTGAACTCGTACTCCTCGAGGTCGCGCGCCAGCTTGCGCACGCCCTCGCCGATCTCGGCGTCGAGGCTGCCGTCGTCCGCCTCCTCCCCGAGCTCGACGAGCACGGTGAGGTCGGACGCTTGCCGCGTGAGCGCGCTCACGCTCACGATGTACCGGGAGAGGTCCGAGCGCTCGCGGATCAGCTCCTGGGCGCGCCGGTTGTCGTCCCAGAAGGCTGGCGCAGCCATCTCAGCCTCGAGCGCCGCCAGCCGCTTCTCCTTGCCGGGGATGTCAAAGATGCCCCCGAAGCTCGTCCACGCGCCGCGTGAGGTCGACCACTTCCCGCTTGAGGTCGGCCAGCATCAGGCCTTCCTCCGGGCGAGGACGCCCGCCCCCAGGGCGCCCGCGGTGACGGCCAGCGACAGCAGGCCCACCCAGTCGCCCAGCCGCGTGAAGAGCGTCTGGCCCACGCGCAGCGGCACGCGCTCGGTCATGGTGCCGCGCTCGAAGAGCCGCATGCGCCGCGCGATCTTCCCGGAGGGCAGGATGAACGCGGAGATCCCGGTGTTGGCCGCGCGCACGATCGAGATCCGGTGCTCGACGGCCCGGAAGGGGTACATCGTGAGGTGCTGCTCGGGGCCGCTGGTGCGGCCGAACCACCCGTCGTTCGTCATGTTCACCATCAGGCGCGCGCCGCCCTTCACGAAGCTGCGGACGAGATCGGGGAAAATGCCCTCGTAACAGATCACGACGCCGAACGGGGCTGGCGGACCCGGAAATACGACGGGGCGGGAGCCGGACTCCAGATCGGCGATGAACTCGGCCCATCCCCTGACAAATCCGATGACTCCCGACAGCGGCACGTACTCACCGAATGGAACGAGATGGATTTTATCATAGCGCCCCACGATGCCACGTTCGGTGAGCAGGAACGCCGTGTTCCGGAACTTGGGCGGCGTCGTGTCCTCGGCGTCGATGCTGCCTACCAGCAGCGGCACGTTGAGGGTGGCCGACAGGGCGGTGAGGCCGGTGAGCAGGCCCGCGTCGCGGCGCAGGACGGTGGGCGCGGCCGTCTCCGGCCACACGATGAGCTGCGGCTTGTCGGCGGCGGCGCGGCGCGTGAGCGCGAAGTAGATCTCCAGCGTCTCGCGCGTGTGCCGCGCCTCCCACTTCATCGGCTGCTCGATGGCCGGCTGCATGACGGCCACCGCCACCTCGTCCGGTGGCGGCGGCTCCGCGAGCCGCGAAAAGCCGAAGAGCAGCGTGCCGCCCAGCAGCGCGCCGCCGAGAGCGAGCGCGGTGAGGGCGCGCCGCCACGTCATGAGCACGCTGCCGGCGAGGGCCGCGTTCACGGCGACCACCAGGAACGTCACGGCGTGCACGCCGCCCAGCTCGGCGATCTGGATCACGGGCAGCATCGTGTACTGCGTGTAGCCGAGGCTCCCCCACGGAAAGCCGCCCATGAGATGGCCGCGCACCCACTCCCCCGCCACCCAGAAGAAGGGCGCCAGCCCCAGTGCCCACGCGGGGGACCGGTGCCGGGCCGTCCACGCCACCGCGCAGGAGACGAGCCCCGTGTAGAGGCCGCAGTACGCCGCGAGCAGCAGGGTGGGCAGGAGCGTGAGCGGCCATGGAATGGCGCTGTACGTGGTGAACGTGAAGTTGAGCCACCGCAGCAGCACGAGAAAGTACACGAGGCCGAAGAGCCAGCCCCAGCCGAGGGCGGCACGGGGCGCGCGCGCGAGCGCCATCACGAAGAGCGGGGCGAGGGCGGCCCACGCGGCGCCGTCCCAGTCGGTGCGCGGGAAGGCGAGCGCGAGGACGAAGGCGCACGCCACCAGCACCGCCGCCTGCGGCGCCCACTGCTGCACCCGCTCCCATCGCAGCGCGTCGGGGATCACGAGCCGCTCGCGAGCCGGTCGGCGAGAAAGCGTGGCAGGCCCGCGGCCTCGATCCGGGCGCGCGCTTCCGTCACGTCATAGGGCACGCGGCGGATGGCGACACGGCCGGCATCGGCGTCCCACAGCGCGTAGGCGGCGCGCGCGTCGCGGTCCCGCGGCTGTCCCACGCTGCCCACGTTGATGATGTAGCGCCGGCCGTGCGCGGCCGTCATATCGGCGGCGGTGGGATCGTGCTCTGGGCCCGAGGAGCCCAGCGACCACACGCCCGGCACGTGCGAATGCCCGACGAAGCAGTAGCGTGTGGTGAAGGCGCCGAAGGCGTCGAAGCCGTCCTTCGCGGTGACGAGGTAATCCCAATCCTCCGGATGGCGCGGGGAAGCGTGCACGAGAGTGGCGTCGCCCACCTCGGCCGTCAGGGGAAGCCGGCCGAGATACGCGCGGTGGTCGTCGTCGAGCTGCTCCTGCGTCCACTCCGCGGCCGCGCGCGCGTAGCGGTTGAACCACGTGAGGTCGAGCAGGCCCGCCACCGCGTACTCGTGATTGCCCCCCACCACGGCGGCCGCGCGCTCGGCGATGAGCTCGACGCACGGACGGGGCTCGGCGCCATACCCGACGGTGTCGCCCAGACACAGCACGCCGTCGGCGCGGCCCTCGGCGTCGGCGAGCACGGCGCGCAGCGCCGGCAGATTGCCGTGGATGTCGGACAGGATCGCGTACCGCACAGGCGCTGCTTGCCGGTCAGGAGGCCGGGCGCAGCTCTCGGTAGATGCGGTCGAGGACGCCGTTGATGAAGCGGCCGGACTCGGCGGTGCCGAACTTCTTGGCGATCTCGATGGCCTCGTTGATGGCGACCTTGGGCGGGACCTCGGCGTCGAGCATGAGCTCGTAGACGGCCAGGCGCAAAATGTTGCGGTCGACGACGGCCATGCGGTCCAGGTCCCAGTGCTCGGCGTAGCGCGCGATGAGCTCGTCGATGCGCGCCTGGTGCTGCTTGCTGCCGCGCACGAGGGCGTCCGCGAAGGCGCGCGCCTCCGCATCCACCGGATGGCGCGACCAGAACTCGCCTTCGAAGGCGGTGGGGTCGCTCGCCCCGTTCACGTCGAGCTGATACAGGAACTGCAGCGCGACCTCTCTAGCCTTTCTTCTTTTTCCCATGAGCCCTTGACCCGAGCGAGTGGACGAAGGCCGCCATGTCGAGCGCGGCGTGCGCGGCCTCCTCGCCGCGATTGCCGACGTCGCCGCCCGCGCGCTCCCATGCCTGCTCCTCGGTGAGCGCGGTGATGACGCCGAAGGCGGCGGGCACGCCGGTGCGCAGCGCGACCTCCTGGATGCCGCGCGCGGCTTCCCCCGCCACGAAATCGAAGTGCGGCGTCTGCCCCCGGATGACGCATCCCACACAGACGATGCCCGCGTAGCGTCCGGTGGCGGCCAGGTGCCCCGCCGCCTGCGGCAGCTCGAAGGCGCCCGGTACCCAGTGCACGTCGACGGAGGCGGCGGGGAGGCCGGCGGAGGCGAACGCCTGCCGCGCGCC
Organism: uncultured bacterium; assembly: GCA_964419375.1. Lineage (GTDB taxonomy): Bacteria > Methylomirabilota > Methylomirabilia > Rokubacteriales > CSP1-6 > JBBDXO01. The sequence goes on along the minus strand of CAYQQT010000076.1, from coordinate 2,366 downwards.
GTCGAGGAGGCGCTTGCTGATGCGCTCGTTGAAGCGGGCGGCGACGATGGCGAACCGCCCCGCCCCCTTGCGGGCCGGTCGTGGTTGGGGCGCCCGGCCGGCCATTTAGAAGTCGGGGGGAGCGACCGCCGCTCCCCCCGACACCCACCAACGGCATGCGACGCCGGCCTTCATGCGGCTCAATCGGGAAGCGAGGACAACAGGTGCCCGAGCTTGTCGCGCTTGGTGCTCAGGTACTTGTGGTTCTCGGGATTAGACGGCACTTCAAGCGGCACGCGCTCCACCACCGACAGGCCATACCCTTCGAGGCCGGCCCGCTTGGCGGGATTGTTCGTGAGCAGGCGCAGGTTCTTGAGCCCGAGGTCGACGAGGATCTGCGCGCCGATGCCGTAGTCCCGGAGATCGGCCTTGAAGCCGAGCGCCTGGTTGGCTTCCACCGTGTCCTTGCCCTGGTCCTGCAGCTCGTAGGCCCGGATCTTGTTGTGCAGGCCGATGCCCCGTCCTTCCTGCCGCAGGTACACCACGACACCGCGTCCCGCCTGCTGGATGATGGCGAGCGCCTTGGCGAGCTGCAGCCCGCAGTCGCAGCGCAGGGAGTGGAAGACGTCGCCGGTGAGGCACTCGGAGTGCATGCGCACCATCACGGCGTCGTCGCCCGCCACGTCACCCATCACGAGGGCGAAGTGCACGCGGCTGTACACCGTCGCCTCGTACGCGATGGCGGTGAACTCGCCGAACTCCGTGGGCAGGCGCGTGCTGGCGAGCCGCCGCACGAGCTTTTCCTTCTGCGTGCGGTACTCGATGAGGTTCTTGATGGTGATCATCTTGAGGCCGTACTTGGCCGCGATGGCGGTGAGCTGGGGCAGGCGCGCCATCGCGCCCGACTCGTCCAGCACCTCGCAGATGACGCCCGCCGGGTAGCAGCCCGCCCGCCGCGCGAGGTCGACGGAGGCTTCCGTGTGGCCGGCGCGCCGCAGGACGCCGCCTTCCATCGCGCGCAGCGGAAAGATGTGACCGGGCACCGTCAGGTCCGCGGATGTCATGAGGGGATCGACGAGGGTGCGAATGGTCACCGCGCGATCGTAGGCGGAGGTGCCGGTACTCACGCCGCGCCGGGCGTCGACGGTGATCGTGAAGGCCGTCCCCATGGGCGCCGTGTTCTCCGCCACCATCATCGACAGCTTCAGCGCATCCAGGCGCTCGCCCGTCATCGGCATACAGATGAGGCCGCGCCCGTGGGTGGCCATGAAATTGACGGCCTCCGGGGTGATCTTGTCGGCGGCCATGACGAAGTCACCTTCGTTTTCGCGATCCTCGTCGTCCACGACGACCAGGATCCGCCCCTGCCGGATCTCCTCGATCCCCTCCTCGATGGTCGCGAAGCCGCTCATGAGGCCCCCTTGAGCGCGATCGATCGCAGCACGTACTTGCCGATCATATCGGTCTCGATGTTCACTGACTGCCCGGCATTCAGCCGCCCGAAGGTGGTCGCCGCCAGCGTGTGCGGAATGATCATCACCTCGAAGGCGCGCTCTTCCAGGGCCGCCACCGTGAGGCTCACGCCGTCGACGGCCACCGAGCCCTGCGGGATCAGCAGCCGCTCCAGGCTGCGATCCAGCAGGCTGATGCGCACCCGCGCCGTCGATTCTACACGGGTTACCGCCTCCACCGTTCCCGTGCCGTCGACGTGACCCAGCACCAGATGACCGCCGAGGGCGCCGCCGAACCGGAGCGGCCGCTCCAGGTTCACCGCATCCCCCGCGCGCAGCCGACCCAGGGCGGTACGCGCCAGTGTCTCCGGGCCCATCTCGAAGACGAAGCCGTCGCCTTCGCGCGCCACCACCGTAAGGCATACGCCGCTCACGGCCACGCTTGCGCCCACGTCGCTGCCGTCGAGCGTGGTAGCGGCCTCGACGTGGAGGCGGGCGACGTCGCCCGCGCGCGTGATGGAGCGCACCACCCCCACCTCCTCCACGATGCCCGTGAACATCAGCGCCGCTCGCGCGGCACGTCGGCCTCGATGAGGAGGTCGTCGCCCACCGCCCGCACGGCGAGCGCGCCCAGCCGCACGGCATCCTTGAGCTCGCGCCCGCGGCCATCCACCACGGAGGGCGCGGTGCGGCCGCCGAGCAGCAGCGGCGCCACGAAGAGCGCCACCCGGTCCACCACGCCCGCGTCGAGGAACGCCGCGTGCGCCTCGCCGCCGCCCTCGACGAGGACGGAGCGCACGTCGCGCGCGAAGAGATCGGCGAGGAGCGACATCACGTCCACGCGCCCCTCGCGCCCCGGGCAGCGGGCGACGGTGATGCCGTGCTCCTCCAGCGCGCGCACGCGCGCCGCCGGCGCCTCCGCGCTCACCGCCACCA
>CAYQQT010000075.1:3571-10960 GCA_964419375.1 uncultured bacterium | reverse complement strand
GAACGGTTCGACTTGAACGACGATGAATAGCGTGCGGGTCCAGAAGTTCCGTTCCGTCACCGAGATGAACGCCGCGCCCGTGGTTTCGCGACGCCGAAACGACTCCATCACCTTTGAGGAGTTCGTGCGCCACTGCGCGCGCTACTGGAGAATCTCTCCCAGGGTGTACCCGCGAGGGGTGTTCAAGTTCCGCACGATCGAAGAAGCGCAAATGGCGCGGGCGCGCGCAGGCGCCGCGGCTCACGGTCGCCGACCCTAGCGCGCTCAAACGCTCGCTGCCATGGACGCCTACCGGGCCGTCGTCAACAAGCGCGATCAGCGGATCTTTCTTCCCAACCCCATTCCCGACGACGCGCTCCGTCGGATCTTGCAGGCGGCGCGGATGACCGGCAGCTCGAAGAACGCCGAGCCGAACCGGCTGATCGTCGTCCGCGACCGGGCCGGCGTGGCGGCGGTGGGCGCGGTGAGCCCGTGGGGGCGCTGGCTGTCCACCGCCGCCGCCGTCATCGTCATCGTGCAGACCGATCACCATGAGTTCGACGCCGGCCGCTGCGCCCAGAACATGATGCTCGCCGCCTGGAACGACGGCATCGGCTCCTGCCCCGCCCACCTGCCGGAGGCCGATCTCGCCCGCCTCCTCGACATCCCGGAAGCAATGTTCATCAACCGCGTGATCGGCTTCGGCTATGTCGACCCGCAGCGCGCGGCGGCGCCGAAGTCGGTAGCGCGCCCGCGCAAGCCCCTGGACGCACTCGTGAGGTGGGAACGCTGGAGTTGGTCGAAACGAGTGTCCGCCGACCAGGGGGTCTAAACGAGTGTTCGCCGCCCGGGGGGTTGGGGGGCCTGTCGAGGCCCCCCACGTGGATCAAACCGCGATGCGGAGACCCGACCGCATTTCAAACTCTTCTTGAACCAACAGCGACGCGTTCGCGATGCGCGCCATCTTGCCGCAGTAGTAGCAGTGCAGGAACGCGGGCTCGCGCATCACGAAGGTGCTGTCGCACTTGGAGCAGCGGGTGGCGGCCGCATCCACGAAGCGGCGGGCAGCATGCTCGAGCATCCGCTCCGGCGTGAGCGGGATCACCCGCGGCCCGGGCAGAGGCCCCGGCGTCGGGCGTCGCTTCGGGTTCGTGGCGTTCATCGCGCACGCATTGTACTGAACCACCATTGGAAGGGAAACGTCCGAATCGGGGCCGCTCCGGACCTGCCCACTCGTTGTGCAATGGTACGATCGACCCCATGACCGAAAGCGAGGCGCCCCGCAGCGCCAACTTCATCCGTACGGTGGTCGCGGAGGACACGAAGAGCGGCCGCCGGGAGGGCCGGGTCGTCACGCGGTTTCCCCCCGAGCCGAACGGCTACCTGCACATCGGCCACGCCAAGTCGATCTGCCTCAACTTCGGCCTCGCGGGTGAGTTCGGCGGCCGCTGCCATCTCCGCTTCGACGACACCAACCCGACGAAGGAGAGCCAGGAGTACGTCGACTCCATCCTGGGCGACGTGCGCTGGCTCGGCTTCGACTGGGGCGAGCACCTCTACCACGCCTCCGATTACTTCGAGCAGCTCTACGACTGGGCCGTGCAGCTCATCAAAGCGGGCAAGGCCTACGTGGACGATCTCACCGTCGAGCAGATGCGCGAGTATCGCGGCACCCTCACCGAGCCCGGGCGCGAGAGCCCGTATCGCGCCCGCTCGGTCGAGGAGAACCTCGACCTCTTCGCGCGCATGCGGGCGGGAGAGTTCGCCGACGGCAGCAAGACGCTGCGGGCGAAGATCGACATGGCCGCCGGCAACCTGAACCTGCGCGATCCCGTGATGTACCGCATCCGCCGCACCCCCCACCAGCGCACCGGCGACCGATGGTGCATCTACCCCATGTACGACTGGGCGCACGGGCAGAGCGACTCCATCGAGCGCGTCACGCACTCGATCTGCACGCTCGAGTACGAGGACCACCGCCCGCTCTACGACTGGTACCTCGACGCCCTCGGCATCTATCACCCGCAGCAGATCGAGTTCGCGCGGCTGAACCTCAGCCACACGGTGATGAGCAAGCGCAAGCTGCGGCAGCTCGTGGAGGACGGCCTCGTGAGCGGCTGGGACGATCCCCGCATGCCCACCCTCGCGGGGCTGCGACGGCGCGGCTACACGCCGGAGTCGATCCGCGACTTCTGTGACCGCATCGGGGTGTCCAAGGCCGACAGCATGGTGGACATGGCGTTCCTCGAGCACTGCGTGCGGGACGATCTCAACCGGCGCGCGCCGCGCGTGATGGCGGTCCTGCGCCCGCTGCGCCTCGTCATCGAGAACTACCCCGAGGGCAAGACGGAGGAGATGGAGGCCGTCAACAACCCGGAGGACGCCTCCGCGGGCACGCGCCGCGTGCCCTTCTCGCGCGTGCTCTACATCGAGCAGGATGACTTTCGCGAGGTGCCGCCGAAGAAGTACTTCCGTCTCTCCCCGGGCACCGAGGTGCGGCTGCGCTACGCCTACTTCGTGCGCTGCACCTCCGTCGTCAAGGACGACAAGGGCGAGGTGGTGGAGGTGCGCTGCACGTACGACCCCGCCACGCAGGGTGGCGAGGCGCCGGACGGCCGCCGCGTGAAGTCCACCATCCACTGGGTGTCGGCGGCGCATTCGCTCGACGCTGAAGCGCGGCTGTACGAATCGCTCTTTATCAAGCCCCGTCCCGACGCCGACGACGACTGGATGGCCGCGCTCAACCCGGGCTCGCTGCAGGTGCTCACGGGGTGCAAGGTGGAGCCCTCGCTGGCGGCGGCGGCGCCGGGCGCGCGCGTGCAGTTCGAGCGCACCGGGTATTTCTGCGTCGACCCCGATTCCTCCCGCGCGAGCCTGGTCTTCAACCGCACGGTGGGGCTGCGCGACACGTGGGCCAAGATCGAGAGCAAGACCGAGAGCGCGTAGCCGTCCGATGATCCAGTGGCGTACACTACCGGGGCCATGTCCGCCGCTCGCGTAGTCGGCCTCGAATGTCTCCGCTGTTCCGCGCTGTTCGAAGGGGCCGCGATCTTCACCGGCTGTCCGCGATGCCGCGAGCAGGGGGTGGCCGCGAGCCTCAGCGTGAAGCTCGATCTCAGCGCGCTGCACGGGCTCACGCCGGAGGCGCTGCCCGCGACGCCGCGCAGCCTGTGGCGATATCGCGCGCTCATGCCCGTCACCGCCGCGCCCGTCTCGCTCGGCGAGGGCGCCACGCCGCTCGTCCACCTCGATCGCCTCGGCCGGCGTCTCGGGTTCCCGCGGCTGTACGCCAAGGACGAAAGCCAGAACCCGACGTGGTCGTACAAGGACCGCCTGTGCTCGGTGGCGGTGACGCACGCCGTTGAAACGGGCGCGAAGGTTGTCACGATCTCGTCCACCGGCAACCACGGCGCCTCCACGGCCGCGTACGCCGCGCGTGCCGGCCTTCCGTGCGTGATCTTCACGCTCGCCTCCGTGCCCGACACCATGAAGACGCTCATGCAGGCGTACGGAGCGGCGGTGGTGGCGTGCCCGACGGCGGAGGCGCGCTGGGCGCTGATGCGGCAGGGGATCGAGCGCTTCGGCTGGTATCCCACCAGCGGCTTCCAGGCCCCGCCCGTGGGCTCCAACCCCTACGGCGTGGACGGCTACAAGACGATCGCATACGAAATAGCGGACGATCTCGGGTGGGTCGCGCCCGACGTCGTCATCGTCCCCAGCGCCTACAGCGACGGGCTCTTCGGCGTCTGGAAGGGCTTCTCGGAGCTGGCTGCGCTCGGGCTCGTCAAGACCACGCCGCGGATGATCGCGGCGGAGCCCTTCGGTCCGCTCGCGCACGCCATCGACGCCGGCCTCGACGCGCCCGAGGTGGTGGAAGGCGGCTCGTCGGTCGCCTTCTCCATCGCGTCGCGGTACGGGACGTACCAGGGCTTCGCCGCCCTCAAGCAGTCGGGTGGAATGGGCGTGCGCATCACCGACGAAGGCGTGTTCGAGGCGCAGCGCGCGCTCGCCCGCGAGGAAGGCCTCTTCGTGGAGCCGTCCTCGGCGGCGGCGCTCACCGCGCTCATGCAGCTGCGGGCTCGGAAAGCGATCGACCCCGAGCAGACGGTTGTCCTCCTCTCGACCTCCAGCGGATTGAAAGATCCGGGCTCCAGCCGTACGTGGATGACGCCCGTACCCGACGCGCCCGCCGACTTCGACGGGCTGCTGCGCGTCTTGCGTGAGCATTATGGACTCGCGCTGGACAACTAGCCTCGGCCTCGCGCTCATGCACCACGACACCGCCGCCCACGCGGCGGCGTGGGCGCGCGCCGCCGAGCGGGTCGGTCTCGGCAGCGTGTGGATCATCGAGGACTACTTCCACCCCGGCGCCTTCGCGCTGGCGGGAGCGGCAGGCGCCGTCACCGAGCGGATCGTGATCGGCCTCGGCGTCGTGAACCCCTACACGCGACACCCGGCGCTGCTCGCGATGGAGACGGCGGCGCTCGCCGGCATCGCGCCGGGCCGGGTCGTCCTGGGTCTCGGCAGCAGCAACCGCCGGTGGATCGAGGAGCAGATGGCGATCCCGTTCAAGACGCCGCTCAACGCCGTGCGCGAGTGCGTCGAGATCGTGCGGCGATTGCTCGGCGGCGAGCGAGTAACGTTCAAGGGCGACTCCTTCTCACTCGACGGCGTCGTCCTGGAGGCCACGCCCACGCAGGCGGTGCCCATCTTCCTCGGGGTCAAAGGGCCGAAGGCGCTGGCGACGGCGGGGGAGATCGCTGATGGCGTCCACTGCTCGGTGCTCGCGTCCGCGGCGCACGTGCGCCGCGTCCGGCAGACGACGGGTGGGCGCGGCGCGGTGATCTCGTACGTGGTGATGGCGGTGGACGCCGACGGCGGGCAGGCGCGGCAGGCGGTGAAGCCCGTGCTCGCGCGCTATCTCGGGGTGCTCCACGGCCAGTCCATCCTCGAGGACGCGGGGTTGGGGCCGGCGCGTACGCAGCCGTTCAGGGACGCGCTGCTGCGCGGCACGAGCGCGGCGTCGCTGGTGAGCGACGAGCTGGTGGAGATGCTGGCGGTGGCGGGCACGCCCGACGATTGCCGCCGCGGCCTGCGCCGCTTCGCGGAGGCCGGGCTCGACACCGCGGTGGCCGTGATTCCCGGCGAGCTGGACATGACGGAGCAGATTGCACGCGTCGGTGAGTTGTCGGCGGCGTGGAAGGAGATGAGATGGCCGCGGTGAAGTTCGGCGTGCATATCCCGACGTGCATCGAGGGCATGATGTATCCCGTCCCCTTCGCGAAGCCCTCGGACATCCTGCCCACCGCCCTGCTGTGCGAGCGCCTCGGCTACGACTCGGTGTGGGGCAACGACCACATGACGACCCAGCGCTATGTCCAGAGGGAGTTCCCGCAGCCGCCGAACTTCTACGAGCCGTTGATCACGTTCAGCTACGTGGCGGCGCGCACGACGAAGCTTCGCGTGGCCACCGGCATCATCGTGCTGCCCATGCGCCACATGGTTGTGCTCGCCAAGCAGGTGGCCACCCTGGACCAGCTCTCCGGTGGCCGCGTGATCCTCGGTGTGGGCACGGGCGCCTATCGTGAGGAGTACGAGGCGCTCTTCCCCGACGCCAAGGACGTCCACCGCGGGACCATCGTCGACGAGGGGATGAAGGCGCTGCGCCTGCTCTTCACGGAGCGCAAGGCGACCTTCCGCGGGCGCTACGTGAAGTTCGAGGACGTGGAATGCTTCCCCAAGCCCGCGCAGAGCCCGATGCCGATCTACGCGGGCGGCAATCATCCGGAGGTGCGGCGCCGCGCCGGCGAGTACGCGCAGGGGTGGATGCCGGCGGTGCTCGCGCCGGAGGAGATCAAGAAAGGCGTCGAGGAGATCCACGGCTACGCGCAGAAGGCGGGGCGGGACGGCAGCACCATCGACATCGCGCCGCAGTTCGCGGTCTCCATCGGGCGCACGCACGAGGAGGCGCAGCAGCGCTTCCGCGGCTCGCAGCTCTACAAGCACCTGGAGTCGCTCAAGGCCACCACGCTCAAGCAGCAGACGGGCGGCTACGAGCAGCGCAGCCTCATCGGCAGCCCGGAGGAGATCTGCGAGCGCGTGCGCGTGTACCAGAAGGTCGGTGTCACGACGTTCTCCGGCATGCTCTTCGTCGCCAACACGGTGCCGGAGATGCAGGAAGCGATCGAGCTGTTCGGGCGCGAAGTCATCCCGAACTTCCAATAGGAGTGAGCATGGACAGCCACCACAAGGCGCGCCTGACGGCAATCCTGGAATCCGAGGGCCTCGACGCCCTCGTCGCCACCAGCACCGAGAACCTCTACTACGTCACCGGCTTCCGCTCCATCTCGCACGCCCTCTTCCGCGGCCTCGAGCTGTACGGGGTCTTCACCCGGCGCGGCGTGGGCCTCGTCATTCCCTTCATCGACGCCACCGGGGTGGCCGCCGACGCGATCGCCGTCGATCACCTGCAGTGCTACGGCAAGTTCTTCTTCGAGTACGCGGAGGATCCGGGCGTGATCGGCACGAAGGTGCGCGAGTTCACGAAGGCGCCCGCCGCCAGCGCCTCCGACGCGCTCGCCGCCGTGCTCGGCGAGCTCGGCGTGCGGGGCCGGCGCATCGGGCTCGACGAGTCCGGGATGTTTCCCGCCACCTGGCAGCGTGTGGAGGAGCGGCTGAAGGGGACGACCATCGTCCCCGGCTACCAGCACATCCGTACGGCGCGGATGATCAAAAGTCCGGACGAGGTCTCACGGCTGGAGCGCGCCGCTACCATAGCGGAGGACGGCATCGCGGCCGTGCTCGGCATGCTGAAGGCGGGCACCACGGAGCGGGAGGCGGCGCAGGTGTACGAGCAGGAGGTGCTGCGCCGCGGTGCCATGCCCTTCTTCACCGTCATCACCATCGGCGAGCGCGCGGCGCTCGCGGACGTCTACCCGGCCGCGCGCGCGCTCGCCCCCGGCGAGCTCGTGCGCTTCGATCTCGGCTGCATCTACGAGGGCTATCGCTCCGATATCTCCCGCACGGCGGTGCTCGGCAAGCCGACGGACAAGCAGGCGCGGTATTACGCGGCCATCCTGGCCGGCGAGAAGGCGGCCATCGCCGCCATGAAGCCGGGCGTGCCCGTGAGCGACATCTTCGCGCTCGCCATGCGCGTGACGCGCGAGGCGGGCATGCCCCACTACCAGCGCAACCACGTCGGCCACGGCATCGGCCTCGAGCCCTACGATCCGCCCACGATCAACGCGGCCACCTCCACGGCCCTCGAGCCCGGCATGGTGTTCTGCGTGGAGACGCCGTATTACGAGCATCCCTGGGGCGGCGTCCAGGTCGAGGACGCCGTCGAGATCACCGCCGGCGGCGTGCGCCGCCTCACCCGGTCCAGCCAGGACCTACAGATTCTCGGCTAGC
>CAYQQT010000075.1:0-3471 GCA_964419375.1 uncultured bacterium | reverse complement strand
GATGCGTATCGCACTGGCAGTCGTGATGTTGGCCCTCGCCGCGTTGCCGGCGGGAGCCCAGGCTCCGCAACCGATCCGCGTCGGCTTCTCGTCGGCGATGAGCGGACCGTCCGCCATCACGGGCGAGGGCGTGATGTGGGGCGCCACCATGGCCGTGGACGAGATCAACGCCAAGGGCGGCATCATGGGCCGCAAGGTGGAGGCCTACTTCGGCGACAACAAGGGCACGCCCGGCGAAGCGGTGAGCGCCGTGCGCAGGCTGGTGGACGTGGACAAGGTGGACGTCATCATCGGCCAGACGCACAGCGGCGCGTGTCTGGGCTCGATGCCGATCGTCAAGGAGCTGCAGGTGCCCCAGGTGACGGAGTCGTGCAGCAATCCCAAGATACGCGAGATGAGCGGCAAGGGCGGCAACGAGTGGCAGTTCCGCGTGAACATCGACGACCTCATGATGGCCAACGCGTTCGCGAAGTACGTCGCGAAGCACGCCAAGACGGTGTCGATCGTGGCCCAGAACGACGACTTCGGGCGTGGGGCCGCCACCGCGTACGACGCCGCCTTCAAGAAGTCCGGCGTCAAGCTCGTCTCCACCGAGTTCTTCGACCGCGGGCAGTCCGACTACCGCCCGCTCCTCACGCGCCTGAAGCGGTCCAATCCGGAGTCGCTGCTGATGGTGATGCTCGCCAACGAGGGCAGCGTCTTCATGCGCCAGTACCGTGAGCTGGGCCTGAGCCAGAAGATCTACGCGCGGGGCAGTCTCGCCACCGCCGAGTTCCTGGGGCAGGTGAAGGACAACCCGTCCATCGGCGACGGCATCGTGGAGGCCTCCTACTGGACGGCCGCCCTCGACCCCGAGTGGGAGAAGCGGTGGCTCGAGCGCTGGAAGACGCCGGTCCGCATCCACGGCAGCCTCGCCGCGCTCACCTTCAAGTACGCCGTGGTCCCCGCCATCGAGGCGGCCATCAAGAAGACGGGGAAGGCGGACCGGCAGTCCATCCGTGACGCGCTCGAGCAGGTGGACGTGAAGGACACGCCCATCGGGCCCATCAAGTTCGACGAGTATCACCAGGCGTGGATCAACATGATCCTCATCGAGATGCGCGGCGGCCAGCTCAAGATCATCGAGAAGATCGTCACCAGTCCCGCGCTCCTGCAGTAGGCCGGGCGAGCCCGTGGAGGACCTGCTCGAACAGCTTCTCCACGGGCTCACCCTCGGCTCGATGTACGCGATGGTGGCCGCCGGCCTCGCCCTCATGTTCGGCGTGGTGCGCCTCATCAACTTCGCCCACGGCGAGTTCTTCATGCTCGGCGCCTACGCCTTCTGGTTCTCCTTCAAGGAGCTGCACCTGCCGTACCCGGTGGCGGGCCTGGCGGCGGCGGGGGCGATGACGGTGTTCGGGATCGTCTACGAGCGCACCGTCATCCGCGCCATCCTGGACCGCACGTGGCACGTGCAGCTCATCGCCACCCTCGCCACCTCCATCGTCATGACGAACCTCGCCATGATCGTGTTCGGCACCCAGGCCAAGGAGGTGCCCACCACGCTGTCCTCCACCGTCATCACCGTGGGCGGCCTGCGCACGACGTGGCAGCGGCTGCTCGTGGTGGCGGGCGCCCTCGTCGTCTTCGCCGCGCTGCACTGGTTCGTCACGCGCACCAAGCTGGGCAAGGCGATGCGCGCGATGTCGCAGAACCGCGAGGCGTGCGCGGTGGTGGGCGTGGACGTGCAGAAGGTCGCGCTCGCCACCTTCGCGGTGAGCGCGGCGCTGGCGGGCATCGCGGCCGCCCTCGTCACGCCGCTCTTCAACATCTTTCCCGACATGGGCGCGCTGCTGGCGCTCAAGGCGTTCGCGGCCGTCATCGTGGGCGGCTTCGGCTACGTCAACGGCGCCATCGCGGCGAGCTTTCTCATCGGCATCGCGGAGTCGCTGGCGGGCGGGTATGTCTCCTACGCGTACAAGGACGCCTTCGCCTTCCTGTTCATGATCGCCGTCCTTCTGTGGCGGCCCCAGGGCCTCTTCGGCCGTCGGATCGGCATCTGAGCGCGCGCCGGGCGGCGGCGTGGACGCTGGGCGGGGCCGTCCTCGTGGGGCTGCCGTGGATCGTGGCCGCCGCCTTTCCCGGCCAGCAGCGCTACCTGCTGCACATCCTCGTCTTCACCGGCCTCTTCGCGTCGCTCGCGCTCAGCTACGACCTCGTGGTGGGCCACGTCGGCAACCTCTCGCTCGCGCACCCCGCCTTCTTCGGCATCGGCGCCTACGCGGCGGCCCTGCTCGCGACGGAGGCGAAATGGCCCTTCCTCGCCGGGCTCGCCGCCGCCGTGTTCGCGGCGGGCACGGCGGCGCTGCTCATCGGCGTGCCGGTGTTCCGTCTCGCCGAGCACTCGCTCGCCATCGGCACCCTCGGCTTCGCGATGGTGACGCACATCGTGATCCTGAACTGGGTCGACTTCACGCGCGGCCCGCTCTGCGTCACCGGCATCCCGCGGCCGTCGATCGCCGGGATGTCGATCACGACGCTGCCCGCGTACTACTGGCTCACCCTGGGCGCCTTCGCCATCACCGCGCTCCTCTATCGCGCGCTCACGACCTTTCGCCTGGGCCGCGCCTTCCACGCCGTGCGTGACAACCAGCCGCTGGCGGAGGCGGCCGGCATCAACCCGCTCAAGTACCGGATGATGGCGTTCTCGATCGGAGCCGCGGTGGCGGGGGGCGTGGGCGCGCTCTACGCCCACTACATCACCGTGCTGTGTCCCGAGGAGCTCACGATCAACCTCACCGTGACGCTGCTCGTGATCCTGTTCCTGGGCGGCGTGGGCAGCCTGCGCGGCGTGCTCATCGGCGCCGTGCTCTTCACCGCGCTGCCCGAAGTGCTGCGCGTGGCGCCCACGTGGCGGCTCGTGATCTACGGCACGCTGCTGCTCGCCATCGTCATCCGGGCGCCGGAAGGGCTGGACGCGCTCTTCCGCCCGCGCGCGCGGCGCTGATGGCGCTGCTGGAGGTGCGCGGGCTCACGAAGCGCTTCCTCGGCGTCACCGCCGTCGACTCCGTCAGCCTCGCCATCGAGCGCGGCGAGCTCGTGAGCCTCATCGGGCCCAACGGCTCCGGCAAGACCACGTTCTTCAACTGCATCACCGGCTACCTGCCGTCGGACGGCGGCAGCATCGCCTTCCGTGGCCGCGACGTGACGGGCGCACCGCCGCACCGGATGTCGCGGCTCGGCATCGGCCGCACCTTTCAGCTCGTGAGCGTGTTTCCGCGGCTCACCGTGCTCGAGAACCTCCTCGTCTTCCTGCAGCAGCACCAGGAGGAGAGCTTCCTCGGGCGCCTCGTGCGCTCGCCGCGCCTGCGCCGGCTGGAGACCGCGGCCGTGGAACGCGCGCGCGCGCTGCTGGCGCTCGTCGGCCTGGACGAACGCGAAAGCATGCCCACCGGCAACCTCTCCTACGGCCAACGCAAGCTGCTCGCCTTC
>CAYQQT010000074.1:0-10995 GCA_964419375.1 uncultured bacterium | reverse complement strand
AGTCGATCACGCGCAGGATCTCGTCGAAGTTGCGGCCCGTCGTCTGCGGGTACGTAATCATCAGCCGCACTTTCTTCTTGGGGTCGATCACGAACACCGTGCGCACCGTGTAGACCTCGTCATGCGCGGGATGGACCATGCCGTAGAGGTCGGCCACCGTGCGCTGCGGGTCGGCGATGATCGGAAAGTTCGGCGCGTGCCCTTGGGTCTCCTTGATGTCCTCCGCCCAGCCCTTGTGCGACTCCACGGGATCGATCGACAGCCCGATGGCCTTGACGCCGCGCCGATCGAACTCCGGCTTGAGCTTAGCCACGTAGCCGAGCTCGGTGGTGCACACGGGCGTGAAGTCGCGCGGGTGAGAGAACAGGATGGCCCAGCTGTCGCCGATCCAGTCGTAGAACTTGATGGCTCCCGCGGACGAGTCGGCCGTGAAGTCGGGGGCGGTATCTCCAAGTCTCAGTGCCATCAGATAGCTCTCCTTGTGATGTAGTCGGCGAAGTTGTGGAAGGGGTCGAAGCCGAGAACGTCAGGGGCGTTGGCCACGAAGTTCGACGTCGCGTTGACGTCGTAGAAGTACACCTGGCCGTCGTCCCTGCCCACCAGGTACTCGATACCACCGATGTCGATCGACGCCGCCTGCGCCAGCGCCACCGCCTGCCCGATGACCGCCGCCGGCGGATCGAAACGGGAGATTCGAAGGGTGGACACCCCGCACACCGACAAGACAGGTGACGGCGTCACGGCGGTCGGGGTCGCGCAGAGGTCGGCGGGGCAGAGGTTGAAGTCGTCGGCGGGGCGCACGATGCGGATAGCGTACAGGAACCGGCCGTCGAGAACCTCGACGCGAACGACGGCGCCGCCCAGCGGCTCGACGTACTGCTGCAGAAGGGCGGTGCCGTCGGGCCCGAAGTCGACGGCGTCCGCGCGCGCCTCGAGGTCGGCGACGCTGTCGAAGCGCTCGATAAGGGCGCCCGAGCCGCCCACGTTCGGCTTGACCAGCACGGGGAAGCGGAAATCGTGGGCTGCTTTCACGAGCTGCTCGGGCGCGTTGACGACGACGGTGCGCGGATACCGAACGCCCACCCGCTCGAAGAGCCCCGCCTGCAGCGCCTTGGATTTTTCGAACCGGTAGGACGCCACGGGGTTGATCACCGGTACTCCGATCGCCTCGTAGTGCTCGAGCAGCGCCTCCGTATAGAAGAGCACCGAGCCATGCCCGCGCCGGTACGACGACGGACTGGAGCGATTGACCAGCACGGAGTAGCGCCGCGCCCGGTCGCGCGGGTCGTAGCCGTGGCTCGAGTGGTCGATCTTCTCGAAGGGCAGCCGTCGGCTCTCCAGCTCGGCAATGAGCCGAGCGGACCACTGTGGGTGTTCATCGAGGAGCCCTATCGGCCCGGAAACACTCACTGTCATTAATAGACACCTTCTTGATCGATTTATGGGAATTATACACGGGCGTCAGAGACTGTCAACAGGCTGGCGCCGTGCTGCGACGGTAAGGCGTGAAACACTCGCAAAGTCAGTGTTCTGGCGTCAGAATTGGTGTGGCTCGGCACTTGCTTGGCAGCGCCGGGGCGCAATCCGTTCTCAAGGGAGCGATGATGCTGTTCAACTTCGTCGGCCGGATGTTCGCGCGCGACCTCGCCATCGACCTCGGCACCGCCAACACGCTCGTCTTCGTCCGCGGCGAGGGCATCGTCCTCGATGAGCCCTCCATCGTCGCCGTGAGCACGGTGGATCATTCCGTCGTCGCCGTCGGTCACGAGGCCAAGGCGATGGTGGGACGGACGCCGGGCAATCTCGCCGTCATCCGTCCGCTCAAGGACGGCGTGATCGCGGACCTGGACGTGGCCCAGAAGATGATCCAGCACTTCATCGCCAGGGCGCACGGGCGGCCGCGCACGCGGCTGCGGCCCCGCATCGTGATCGGCGTGCCCTCCGGCATCACGCAGGTGGAAAAGCGCGCCGTGCGCGACTCCGCCATGCAGGGCGGCGCGCGCGAGGTCTACCTGCTGGAAGAGCCCACTGCCGCCGCCATCGGCGCCGGCATGCCCATCGAGGAGCCGGGCGGCAACCTCATACTCACCATCGGCGGGGGCACGACGGAGGTCGCGGTGATCTCGCTCTCCGGGGTCGTCTACTGCGAGTCGCTGCGCACGGCGGGCGACGAGATGGACGAGGCGATCGTTCAGTACGTGAAGAAGCACCACAACATGCTCATCGGCGAGCGGCAGTCGGAGGCGATCAAGCTCGCCCTCGGCTCAGCCTGCGACACGGGCGAGGGGCTGCGCACGATGGACGTCAAGGGCCGCGACCTCGTGGCCGGCGTCCCGAAGACCATCCGCGTCACCGACGAGGAGATCCGCGACGCGCTGCGCGAGTCGGTGCTGAGCATTGTGGAGACGGTGCGCTCCTGCCTGGAGCACACGCCGCCCGAGCTCGCCGCCGACATCGTGGACAAGGGCATCGTGATGACGGGCGGCGGCGCGCTCCTGCGCGGGCTCGATCAGCTCCTGAAGAAGGAGACGAACCTGCCCGTGATGGTGGCCGACGATCCCCTCACGTGCGTGGTGCGCGGCGCCGGCAAGGTGCTCGACCAGATGGCGCTGCTCAAGAAGGTCGTGATCGCGACCTGATCCCGTCCGGGCTACTCCGGGGGCACGGGGCCGGTGCCCCGGTAGACGAACTTCTGCGCGCGCTTGGCGTTGTCGACCTCCGTCGTATAGATGTTGCCCTTCGAGTCGACGGCCATGTTGTGCACCCAGTGGAACTGGCCCGCGGAGCGCCCGCTCCGTCCAAAGCGCGTGAGTACCCGCCCGCTGTCCCGCAGCAGCGTCCACACCGTGTTGTTCTCGCCGTCGGCGGCGTAGAGGTACGTCTGCGGCGCGTCGTGCGAGAGGTCCACATCCCACACCGAGCCGCTGCCGCGCGTGGCGGGCGCCACCGCCAGCTCCTTGACGAAGGCGCCATCCTTGCGGAACACCTGCACGCGGTTGTTCCGCCGGTCGCACACGTAGAGCAGGCCGTCGCGCGACATGCGCACGCAGTGCACCGGGTTGGCGAACGGCTTGACGCCGGGCTCGCCGGGAGGCCGGCCGTTGGCGCCCCAGTGCCGCTTGTACGCGCCCATGCTGGCGTCGAAGACGATCACGCGGTGGTTGCCGTAGCCGTCGGCCACGTACAGCTCGTTGGCGGGGATGTCCACGTGCATGGCGGCCGGGCGTCCCAGGTGCGCGGTGTCGCCGTCCCCGCCTGTCTTGCGCGCGCGCCCGATCTGAAGCAGGAACCTGCCGTCACGCGTGAACTTGAGCACCTGGTGATCGTGCTCACCGTTGCCGCCCACCCACACGTGGTCGGCGGCGTCGACGTAAATGCCATGCTCGTTGGCCGGCCACTCGTAGCCCGCGCCCGGCCCGCCCCACGCCTGCACGAGATTGCCGGCCGCATCGAACTCCATCACCGGCGGCGCCGGCACACAGCAGATTGACCGCGGCGGCGTCAGCGTCGCCCCCTTCTCGTCCTCCGTCAACGTCCGCGGCCGCTGCACCACCCACACGTGATCTCGCCCGTCCACCGCCACTCCCGACGCCTGCCCCATCAACCACCGGTTCGGCAACTCCTTCGGCCACGAGGCATCGACCTCGAAACGCGGGACCACCACGTCGGCAACACGCTGCGCCGCCACCATTGCCGCGGTGCCGGCGATCACGAGGGACACCGCAAGGACACCCGCCAGCCGCCGCTTCGTCATGTGCCGCGCCTCCTCTTTGCCGCTTATACCACCGAGTGGCGACGGGCGGAGGCGCTACGGGCGACCCACTCCGCGTGAGGTACGATGGAGTGCCCGCCGTGGACTCGTCCGGGTGAAGTCGCGTCGAGCAGGCCCGCCACAAGGCGAGGATGAATGGCCCTCGCGTACTCGGCGCGGATAGCTGCCGGAGTAACGCCCGGCCGGCGGGCTTTCCATCGGAGTAGAATCTGCCCGTGAAGACGTTCCAGATCGCGGTCCTCCCCGGCGACGGAATCGGACAGGAAGTGACGCCGCAGGCGGTGCGGGCGCTGATGGTGGCGGCAGGGCGCGATGGGGTCAAGCTCGAGATCGCGCAGGCGCCCATTGGTGGGATCGCGTACGAGCAAGCGGGCGACTCGCTGCCGGAAGCGACGACGAAGCTGTGCCTGGCCAGTGATGCCGTGCTCTTCGGCGCCGTGGGCGGGCCCGTGCTCGACAGCTTGCCGCGCGACAAGCGGCGCGGGCTTCTCGAGCTGCGCGTGCAGATGAAAGTATTCGCCAACCTCCGGCCCGCGCGCGCGTGGCAGCCGCTGCTCAGCGCCTCACCGCTGCGCCCGGACGTGCTCGCGGGCTCCGACATCCTGTTCGTGCGCGAGCTCGCGGGTGGTCTGTACTACGGCCCCCGCGGCCACGAGACCCGTAACCGCGTCGAGGTGGCGTGGGACACGATGATCTACTCGGTGCCCGAGGTGGAGCGCATTGCGCGCGTGGCGTTCACGCTCGCGCGCAAGCGCCGGCGGTCGCTCACGTCGATCGACAAGGCGAACGTCCTCGAATCGTCGCGATTGTGGCGGAGCACGGTCACCCGCGTGGCGGCCGAGTTCCCCGACGTCACCCTCGAGCACCTCATCGTCGACAACGCCACCCTGCAGCTCATCCGCACGCCCACACGCTTCGACGTGGTGGTGGCCGAGAACACCTTCGGCGACATCCTCTCCGACGAGCTGGGCGCGCTCAGCGGATCGCTGGGCGTGCTGCCCTCCGCATCGCTGGCGGAGGCCGGCCCGGGACTCTTCGAGCCCGTGCACGGCTCCGCCCCGGACATCGCGGGCCAGGGCATCGCCAACCCGCTCGGCGCCATCCTGTCCGCCGCCATGCTGCTGGAGCACGGCCTGCACCAGCCGCGGAGCGCCGCGCGCATCGAGGACGCCGTCGCCACCGTCCTCGCCGCGGGCTGGCGCACGGCGGATCTGCGCGAGGCGAGCGGCCCCGTGGTGGGCACCGAGAAAATGGGCACGCTCGTCGAAGACGCCATCATGGCCGCTGCGTAACGTGCGCGCCACCACCCGGCTTCGCGAGCTGCTGGCGGCGGGGCCCACGCTGTTCGTCCCCGGCTGCTACAACGCGCTGAGCGCGCGCATCCTCGAGCACGTGGGCTTCCCCGCCGTCTACATGACGGGCTACGGCACCTCGATGTCGCTGCTCGGCATGCCGGACGCGGGCCTGGCCACGATGAGCGAGATGCACCTCAATGCGCGCTATATCGCGGCCGCCGTGAGCGTGCCCGTCATCGCCGATGCCGACAACGGCTACGGCAACGCGATCAACGTGATGCGCACGGTGCGCGAGTACATCCACACGGGCGTGGCCGCCATCCACATCGAAGACCAGGTCATGCCCAAGCGTTGCGGCCACGTGGCCGGGCGCCGGGTGATCCCGCTGGAGGAGGCGGTGGGCAAGTATCGCGCGGCGGACCAGGTGCGCCGCGAGAGCGATCCCGACTTCGTCATCATCGCGCGCACGGACGCCCGCGGCGCCTCCGGCGGCACCCTCGACGAGGCCATCACGCGCGCCAACGCCTACCTGGAGGCGGGCGCCGACCTTGCCTTCGTGGAGGGGCCCACGTCGATGGACGAGGTGCGGCGGGTGTGCCGCGAGGTGCGCGGACCGGTGTTCTACAACCAGACGGGCGTGTCACCGCGGCTGAGCCTCGAGCAGATGCGCGAGCTGGGCATCGCGGTCACCATCGTGCCCGGCGCCACCTTTCGCGCCACCATCGCCGCCGTCTACGATCTCGCGCTCGCCCTGCGCGAGCGGGGGCCGCTGGCGGAGGCGGAGTTCATCGAACGCTTCCAGCAGCATCCGCTCGGCGACCTGCACACCTTCGCCGGCTTCGACCGCATCCGCGCGTGGGAGGAGGCGTTCTTGCCGCCGGACGAGCTCGACAAGTACGACGACTCGGTGGGCCACCAGCCCACGCCCCCCGCGCGCCGGCCATGAGCGTAACCCGCACGATGTTCGACAAGATCTGGCTGCGGCACGTCGTGGCCGAGGGGCCGGGCGGGCAGACGCTGCTGTACATCGATCGCCACCTCCTGCACGAAGGCTCCACGCATGCCTTCGACCGCCTCCAGCAGGCGGGCCGACGCGTGCGGCGCCCGGACCTGACGTTCGCGACGGCCGATCACTACCTGCCCACCACGCCGCCGGGCACTGGTATTGCCGACGCCGAGATCCGCGGCATGGTCGACTCGCTCACGCGGCACACGCGCGCGCTCGGCATCGGGTATTTCGGCGTCGGGGATTCCCGGCGCGGCATCGTACACGTGATCGGCCCCGAGCAGGGCCTCACGCAGCCGGGCCTGCTCATGGTGTGCGGCGACTCCCACACCGCCACCCACGGCGCGCTGGGCGCGCTCGCCTTCGGCATCGGCTCCACCGAAGTGGAGCACGTGCTGGCCACGCAGACGCTGTGGCAGCGCAAGCCCAAGGTCATGCGCATCTCCGTCGACGGCGTGCTCGCGCCCGGCGTGACGGCCAAGGACGTGGTGCTCACGATCATCGCCACCATCGGCGCCGCGGGCGGCACCGGCCACGCCTTCGAGTACGCGGGCTCAACCATCCGCGCGATGTCGATGGCCGAGCGCATGACCGTGTGCAACATGTCGATCGAAGCGGGGGCGCGGGCGGGGATGGTGGCGCCCGATGAGACGACCTACGCGTATCTCGAAGGACGGCCGGCGGCGCCGAAGGGCGAGGCGTGGCGGCACGCGCTGGCCTCTTGGAAGACGCTGCCCACGGATGCGGGCGCCGTCTTCGATGGCGAGGTCGCCATCGCCGCCGCCGCCATCGCGCCCACCGTCACGTGGGGCACGAGCCCGCAGGACGCGCTGCCGATCACGGGCGCGGTGCCCGATCCCGCCCGCGTGGCCGATCCCGCGCGGCGCGCCAGCATGGAGCGTGCGCTCGCGTACATGGCGCTCACGCCGGACACGCCGCTCACCGAGATCCGCGTCGACCGCGTGTTCATCGGCTCCTGCACCAACAGCCGCATCGAAGACCTGCGCGCCGCCGCCGCCGTCGCCAAAGGCCGGCGCGCGCGGGTGCCCGCGTGGGTGGTGCCGGGCTCCGGCCTCATCAAGCAGGCCGCGGAAGCGGAAGGCCTCGACCGCATCTTCACGGCGGCGGGCTTCGAGTGGCGCGAGCCCGGCTGCTCGATGTGCGTGGGCATGAACGGCGAGACGGCGGGCGAGGGCGAGCGGACGGCGTCCACCTCCAACCGCAACTTCGAGGGCCGCCAGGGCAAGGGCGTGCGCACGCATCTCATGAGCCCGGCGATGGCGGCGGCGGCGGCGGTGACGGGCCGGCTCACCGACGTGCGCACGCTCGGAGGCGGGTGACCGTGCAGCCGTTCACGCGCCTCACCGCGGTGGCGGCGCCGATGGACCTGCCCAACGTGGACACGGACCGCATCATCCCCGCCCGCTTCCTGCGCAAGCCCAAGAGCGCCGGCTACGGGCAGTTCCTGTTCCACGACGTCCGCTTCGACGCCGAGGCACGCGAGCGGCCGGAGTTCGTGCTCAACCGGCCCGCGTACCGGCGGGCGCAGATCCTGGTCGCCGCGGAGAACTTCGGCTGCGGCTCGTCGCGGGAGATGGCGGTGTGGGCGCTCGCGGGCTGGGGCTTGCGGTGCGTCATCGCGCCCAGCTTCGGCGACATCTTCTTCGAGAACTGCGCCAAGAACGGCGTGCTCGCCGTCATTTTGCCCGCGGAGACGTGCGCCGCCCTGCGCCGCCAACTCCACGAGGGCCCGGGCGGCACCATGACGGTGGACCTCGAAGGGCAGAGCGTGGCCGCCGCCAACGGCACCCTGCACCGGTTCACCATCGATCCCTTCCGCAAGCAGGCCCTGCTCACCGGCCAGGACGAGATCGCGCTCACGCTCGGCTACGACAAGGAGATCGCGGCCTTCGAGGCGCGCCGCGCGGACGAGGCGCCCGTCCCGCCCCAATGACGCTCTCGGCGCTCATCGAGGCGTACGCCGGGTACGAACGGCGCGCGCTCCTGCTCTACCGCCGCCTGTCCGAGCGCTTCGCCGCCGACGCCGTCGCGAGCCGTCACTGGCGCGCGATGTCGGATGCCGAGGCCGGCCACTTCACCACGCTTCAGCTCGCCACCGATCGCCTCGCGATGGCGGGCGGAGCCGCCACGGACGTCGAGGTCGACGTGGCGGCCATCGAGAAGCGCCTGGCCGCTCTCGAGCAGGCGGCCGCGGCCACCGCGCTGAGCGCGGCGCAGGCGGCGCAGCTGACGCTGGAGTGGGAGGAAGCGGAGGTGGCGCGGATCACCGCGCTGCTGCCGTCGATTCCCGAGCCGGTGCGCGCGCGCGTGCGCACGGGGTTGCTCGGCGACATCGACACCCACTACGGTGACCTGCGCGCTCTCCTCGCCGCCGCCGGCCGTGGCGATCTCGACGCCCGCGTCGATGCCCTCCGCTCCCTCGCCCCTAGTTAATGGGGGGCCTCGAAGGGCCCCCGGAGGTACCGTTCGGCACCACGAGGTGACCGAGGTTCGCGAAGCCGGTGAAGCTCCACGCGCCGTCCCCGTCCGGGGTGACGACGATCCTGTCAACGCCCATCCGCCTCATAGCCTGACGTGCCAGCCGCACGTCACCGAGCAGGGGCGCGGCGAACCAGCCGCTCGCGGTCCGGCAGCCCTCCATGAAAGTCGCTCGGTCCCACGTCCCGCGCCGGGGGGCTCCCAGGTCGTCGTCCGCCTCCTGCCACCACTCGGGCTCCGGTACCGGCTGCGCGCGGAGGGTCTCGATCCGCGCCCGCCGCTGGCTGATGCCCGCCATGACGTCGGGTGCCGCCGTCCCCTCGGCGGCGAGGTTCACGAGCCGACCAATCTCGGCTTCGAGCTTCTGGATCTCGGGCGCGTGGTCGACGCTCTCCACCGCGTGAGCGGCGAGCCGCTGAGCGTGCTGCGCCCGAAGCTCACTGACCCGCTGCTCCATGATGTCCGCGAGGACCTTCGGGTCGAGCGTGTCCCGCAGGGACGCCAGCACCTCGTCTTCGAGGGCGGCAGCCGGGATGCTCACGCCCACGCACGAGCCTCGGTGCCGCGACGCTGAGCAGTGGTACCGCGACCGCGCCTCGCCACGTGGCAGGACGAGCGGGGGGTGCCACGTGGCGGGCATGAAGCCGGAGAGCGCGACGTTGCTGGTCCGGTACTTCCGCCCCAGGCTCAGTGGACCGTTGCACAGGTGGCACCTCCCGACGCTGTTCAGCAAATGCAGGTCGCCGAGCCCCTCCGGCTTACCGCTGAGCTTCCCTGACGCGACGTCCCTGAGGTACGCGGACGCGGACGTCCTGCGCCGCGCTTGCACTCGCTCCCACAGCCCGGGGTCGACGACCCGCAAGTCCGGGTTCGTGTGCGTCTTCCACTCGGCGCGCGGGACGGCGACGCGCCTACCCGCCTTGCCAGCGCGATCGACCGACTTCGTCTTTTGAAAGATGCACTCGCCGATGTAAGCCGTGTTCGAGAGCGTGCCCGCGATGATCTTCTTCGACCATCCCGCCTTCGACTTGCGCGGCGCGGGGACGCCGTCGGCGCGGAGTGCCTTGGCGATCTTCAGCAGGCCGTCGCCGTCCGCGAACATCGTGAAGATCCTGACGACCGTCGCCGCCTCCGCGGGGTCGATTCTCTTCTCGAAGTGCCCGACACGCTTCGTGGTCGCGGTGGCTGGCGTGCCGACGAAGACACTCACGAAGCCGAGCGTCTTCGCGCCGGTGCTGTGCCCGCGCGAGTGGATCGCGACCAAGCCCTCCGACGTGGACAGCTTCACCTTGTGGCGGGCATCGGCGTCGCCGAAGGCGGTCACGCTCGCCACGAGGATGTCGTTCGGCGTGTCCATCCGGATCTCCTGCCCGGTCTGGTACACCCAGACGCCGACGCCGGCCTCGTGCATCCGCGTCAGCGCGTTCATGACGCCGACCTGGTCGCGCCCGATCCTGCTCAGCGCCATCGTGACGACGACGCTGAAGCGCCGCCGCTCGGCACCCTCGAGGAGCCTCGCGAAGCCGGGGCGGTCGTGGAACTCGGCTCCCGAGACCTCCGCGTCGGACTCCTCGGCGACCACGGACCAGCCGTGGCGCTGCGCGAACTCGCGCCCGAGGGTGAGCTGGCGCTCGACGCTGTTACCGTCGTTCGCCGTGCGCCGGTCCAGGGTGGACTTGCGAGCGTAGAGGGCGCACGTGGTGGGCTTGGTGGCGTTCACTTTGATCTCCTGCTGGTGGTGGGCTTGACGCGCCTGTCGGCGCCCTGCTTGAGCTTCGCTGCCTTCGCCTGCTTCGCCGCTCTCGCCGCCGCGAGACTGATGATCGAGGCAGCGTACTTCCTCGGGCTGCTGACGCTGCCGCCCCGCTGCCCGATGGCGGCCAGGTACTCCCGCACCCGCGCCCGGAAGTCCACGAGGTTCACGACCTCGTCGAAGCCTGGGGGGCCGGTCGTCGCGTCCGCGAGCAGCGCGGCGTACGGGTTCGCGGGCAGCCTCACCACGTGCCGCCTCATCGCGCGTCCCCCTGGTTGAAGAAGGCGGCACGGTGGGCGCGGGCCCTGAGTGGCTCCGGGATCTCCTCGACCGCGTGGACGCCGGACTCGACGCTGGTCACCCAGCAACACGCGCACACGCCTTGCCACGTCGCGCCCACCCCGGTCTCCTCGCACACCGAGCACGTGGGCTCCGGGCTCACGAAGCCAGCCGCGTCGCTCATGCCGTAGCTGCGGGGCCGGTCCGCCCACCACCCTCGCTCGTTCATGTCGCTCATGGGGTGCGCCTCCTGACCCCCATCGTGCGCCTCCCGGGCTGGCTATGCAAGCTGGCTTTCTGGGGCATGTGGCTAAATGGGAAGGGCGAGCGGGTACCGGACGGGGCCCGCGGAGGGCAGCGCGGGCGGCCCGGCCGGGCCAGGAACGCTCCT
>CAYQQT010000073.1:7459-10996 GCA_964419375.1 uncultured bacterium | reverse complement strand
GCCGAGGGTGAGACCGAGGATCTTCGCCATCGCCGCCGTCACCCACCCGATGATGATCGAGTTGATGGCGAGGCCCAGGTAGCACGCGCGGAAGGCGCGCAGGAAGCGCGCGGGCGCTCCTGCGTAGCGGATCTCCGCGAACTCGGCATCGGTCATGACACCGGCGCGGTGCCAGAGGCGCGCATAGAAGATCACCGTGAGCATGCCGCTCATCACCATCGACCACCAGATCCAGTTCCCGGCGATGCCGTACTTCACGGTAAGTCCCGTCACCACGAGGGGGGTGTCCGCGGCGAACGTCGTCGCCACCATCGACGTGCCCGCCAGCCACCATGGCACCGCGCGCCCGGACAGGAAGTATTCCTCCGAAGAGGCGGATGCGCGCTTCGAGTACGCGAGCGCGATGACGAGCGAGGCGACGAAGTAGAGGACGATCACCACCCAGTCGATGAGGGTGAGCGTCA
Source organism: uncultured bacterium (assembly GCA_964419375.1). Taxonomy (GTDB): domain Bacteria; phylum Methylomirabilota; class Methylomirabilia; order Rokubacteriales; family CSP1-6; genus JBBDXO01. The sequence goes on along the minus strand of CAYQQT010000073.1, from coordinate 10,532 downwards.
TGCCGGGTCTACTGGCTCTGCGAGGCCTGGCGGCTCTGCGATCCCCGGCAACTCCGGCGCCGCCAGCGAGCGCGGCACGTGGTGCACGCCTTCGAGCCTGTCGATGTCGTCGCCAGTGGCGGCGCCGAGGTCCCGGAACTTGCGCGCCGCCGGCAGCACGCGCGACTCCATGGAGCCCACCGCGTTGTTGAAGGCGGTGGTGGCGTTGCCGAGGGCGCCGCCCATCTTCTCGAAGTGGCCCGTGAGCGTGGCCAGCCGCTTGTAGAGGTCGCGTCCCAGCTCGCTGATCTCGGCCGCGTTGGCGGCCAGCCGCTCCTGCCGCCAGCCGAACGCGATGGCGCGCAGCAGCGCGATGAGCGTGGTGGGGGTGGCGACGACGACCCGCAGCGCCATGCCGTCCTCGATGAGCGTGGCGTCCATCTCGGCAGCGGCGCCCACGAACGACTCCCCGGGGATGAACATCACGACCAGCTCGGGGGCGTCGGAGAACTGCGCCCAGTACTCCTTGCCCGCCAGCTGCGTCATGTGCTGCCGCACCTGCTGGGCGTGGCGGGCGAAGGCGGCCGCCCGCTCCACCGGCGTGCCCGCCGCGATGCCGTCGAGATAGGCGGTGAGCGGCACCTTCGCGTCGACGACGATGTCGCGCCCGGCGGGCAGGTGCACCACCATGTCGGGACGCAGGCGGCCGCCGTCGCCCTCCACCGTCACCTGCTCGGCGTAGTCGCAGTGCTGCGCCATGCCGGCCAGCTCGACCACGCGGTGGAGCGTGATCTCGCCCCAGCGGCCGCGCACCTGGGGCGCGCGCAGCGCGGTCACGAGGTTGCCGGCCTCGTGCTGCAGGGCGGCGCTGCTGGCGGCCAGCGAGCGCAATTGCTCCTCGAGGGTGCCGTAGGCGTGCTGCCGCGCCGTCTCCATCCCGCGCACGTGTTCCTCGTAGCGCGCGAGGGCGTCCTGCAGCGGCTTCACGGTGGCGTCGATGGCGACCTCGCGCCGCCCGAGCTGGGCGTCGGCGAGCTCGAGGAACGCCGTGTTGCTCTGCCGGAGCGCATCTGCGCTCAGCGCCTTGAAGGTGTCGGTGAGCCGCTCGCGCGCCTGGTCGAGCAGCGCCTTCTGCTCCTCCATGCTGCGTCGCTCCGCCTCCGCCCGCGCTTCCACCTGCGCGCGCCGCGTGCGCTCGGCGTCCACCGCGCCGCGCAGGTCGGAGATCTCGAGGTCGCGCAGGCTGAGCTGCTTGTGGATCTCGTCGCCCCTCGCCTCCAGCCCCGCCACCCGCGCGCGCAGCATCTCGGCTTCCACCCGCCCGGCGCCGGTGAACCGCACGCGCGCCGCCAGCCACGCCACGGCGGCCCCCAGGCCGACACCCGCCCCCAGCAACGCCAGCTCAAGCACGCGCTCCTCCCTTCACGCGCCGCCAGTGGCGGCACACCTCACGCAGCCCGCAGGGCGGGCACACGACGGCATCGCGACGGTCGCGGCAATCACCGGCCATGCGGGTGTGGCAGAGAGCGAAGTCGTACTTCACGGGATCGGCGGCGTCGAGGAGGGCCAGGCGCGCGGTGATCTCCTCCGCCATCTTCCAGTTGCGCGAGCGCCGCCGGGTGAGGCCGATGGCGCGGCTCATGTTCTCCACGTGCGTGTCGACGGGGATGAGCAGGCGCGAGGGCGAGACCGACGTCCACAGCCCGAGGTCGGGCTGGTCGCGGCGGACCATCCAGCGCAGGAACAGGTTCAGGCGCTTGCACGGGCCACCGGACGACGGCAGCGGGAAGAGGTGCCGGTAGCCGCGCGAGCGCCGGCCGCGCGGGAACACGTCCGCCAGGTCCGCCTCCAGAAACGCGCGCGCGAAGCGCTCGAGGGCGGGCCCGATGGGCCCGGCGGGCTCGGCGTCGCCCGCCACGAAGCACTTTTCGAACGTTCCGTACCGTAACCGCACGTCGCGCGCCGCCGTGCAGAAGGCCACGAGGTCGCGCGGCCGGTTAAAACGGTAGATGAAGCCGGCGAAGGCGTGCCCGTCACGCGCGGGGTCGAAGTCGCGCACGAAGGCCGCGGGTGACGGGCCCATCGCGGCGAGGACGCCCTCGAGCGCGCGGCCGAAGAGATCGACGCGGCCGTAGGCCAGGCAGGCAGTGAGCAGCGCGACCACTTCGCGGTCAGCGGCGTCGGGGTAGCGGAGGGGGTACTGGAGGGCGTCCCGTCCTATGCGCGTGTCGTAGTCGAACTCGCGGTAGAGACGCTCGAGCGGCTGTCGCAACGCGCCGGCTGACGTCATTCAGCGATCCGGCGGCATGATAACATGCCGCTTCGCAGCGACCATGAGTGGAATGCGTTCGTCCCGTCAGCTCGCGATCTGCGTCGTCGGCCTCGGCGTCATCGGGCGGGCCATCTGCCGCGCCGTCGACGGCGGGATGGACGGCCTGCGCCTGGCGGGCGCCACGTCGCGCACGCGCGAGAGTGCCGAGACGTTTCTGAAGGCCTTGAAGTCCCCCGCGCCATTCCTGTCGCTCGACGCCCTCGTGGACGCCTCCGACGTCGTCGTCGAGGCCTCCACCCAGGCGCACCTGCAGGAGATCGCCCCCAAGACCCTCGGCGCCGGCCGCGACCTCGTCGTGCTCTCCTGCGGCGGTCTGCTCGGCCGGGCCGACTGGGTGGCGCTGGCCCACTCCAAGGGGTGTCGCATCCTGGTGCCGTCGGGCGCCATCGCCGGGCTCGACGGGGTGAAGGGTGGCGCCATCGGCGCCATCACCTCCATCACGATGGAGACACGCAAGCCGCCCGCCGGCCTCGCGGGCGCGCCGTGGATCGTCCAGCAGAAGATCGACCTCGCGGCGATCACGGAAGAGACGCTGATCTTCGAGGGGCCCGCCACGGAGGCGTGCCGCGCCTTCCCCGCCAACGTGAACGTGCTGGCGGCGCTGTCGCTGGCGGGCATCGGCCCCGACCTCACGCGCACCCGGATCTTCGCGGTGCCGGGACTGACCCGAAACATGCACCGCATCCGCGTCGAGGGCGAGTTCGGACGCATCGCCATCGAGGTCGAGAACGTCCCGTCGGAGAACCCCCGCACGGGGAAGCT